>DATCEM010000071.1:0-4775 GCA_036510175.1 Solirubrobacteraceae bacterium
CTCGCGGGCGCGCTGCGCAAGGAGGTCGATCTCCTCCGCCAGCTCCATGACGTCGAGATCGTCATCGAGGTGGAGGACGGGGCCGGGGGTGGAGCTCGCGATGCGGACGTGCTGAGGATCGCCCAGGAGGCGCTGCACAACGCGCTGCGCCACGCCGCGCCCGACCGGGTGAGCGTCAGGGTGGCCGAGACGGACGATCGCCTGCTCGTCGAGGTGATCGACGACGGGACCGGCTTCGAGCCCGGGGACTCAGAGCTCCGCTCGAAGCATCTGGGCCTGACCTCGATGGAGGAGCGCGCGCGGTCGATCGGCGGTCAGCTCGAGCTCCATTCCGCCCCCGGGGCGGGAACCACGGTGCGGCTCGAGGTGGTGAACGGTGGCTGACGCGATCCGCGTGCTCCTCGTCGACGATCACGCGGTCGTGCGCGAGGGCCTGCGGACGTTCCTCAACCTTCAGGACGGGATCGAGATCGTCGGCGAGGCGGCGGACGGCGAAGCGGCGATCGTCGAGGCCGAGCGCCTGCACCCGGACGTGATCCTCATGGATCTCGTGATGCCGAGGCTCGACGGCGTGGGCGCCATGCGCGAGCTCCGGCGCCGGCTTCCCGCCAGCCGGGTGATCGTGCTCACGAGCTTCACCCAGGACGATCGCCTGCTCCCGGCGATCCAGGCCGGCGCGGCCGGGTACCTGCTCAAGAACGTCGAGCCCGCGGAGCTCGCGCGCGCGGTCAGGGCCGCGCACGCCGGCGGAACCCTGCTCGACCCGACCGTCGCCTCGCGCCTGGTCGAGGCGATCGCCCAGCCTCCGGGGGAGGAGCCGCGGGAGCGTCTGACCTCACGCGAGCGCGAGGTGCTGGCCCTGATCGCGCTCGGTCGCTCCAACAAGCGCATCGCGCACGAGCTCGGGATCGCCGAGAAGACGGTGAAGACCCACGTCGGCCACCTGCTGGCCAAGCTCGACGTGCCCGACCGGACCCAGGCGGCGCTCCTCGCCGTTCGCGAGGGACTGGGCGAGCGCGGCGCTGGTTCGTAGCCCCCGCCGCGCCGCCGCGCCGCCGCGCCGCCGCGCCGCCGCGGCGCCGCGCCGCCGCCGCGTCGCCGCGCCGCCCCCGGGTCCTAGGTCCAATTACCGCTGGCAACCGGGACCGGCATCCGCCTACCTTGTCGGCATGCCCCTGGCGATCATCACCGGAGCCTCTCGCGGACTCGGCCTCGCGCTTGCCCGCTCGCTCGCCGCCGACGGCTGGGCGCTCGTCATCGACGCCCGGGGCGCGGCCGAGCTCGAACGGGCCGCGGCCGAGCTCGGCGCGCTCACCGAGGTCGCCGCCGTCGCCGGGGACGTCGCCGATCCGGCGCACCGCAGCGCGCTGCTCGCGGCGGCCGGGGAGCGCGTCGACCTCCTCGTCAATAACGCGAGCGTGCTCGGGCCGAGCCCGCAGCCCACGCTCGAGCGCTATCCGCTGGACGAGCTCGAGCGCGTCTACCGGGTGAACGTCCTCGCTCCGCTGGCCCTCGCGCAGCTCGTATTGCCCCACCTCCCGGACGCCGGCGCGGTGATCAACGTCACCTCCGACGCCGCCGTCGAGCCCTACGAGGGGTGGGGTGGCTACGGGTCCTCGAAGGCGGCGCTCGAGCAGCTCTCGGCGATCCTCGCGGCCGAGCGCCCCGAGCTGCGGATCTACGCCGTCGACCCCGGCGACATGCGCACCCAGATGCATCAGGAGGCGTTCCCCGGCGAGGACATCTCCGACAGGCCGCCGCCCGAGGAGAGCGTCCCCGGCCTGCGGCGCCTGATCGACGGCTTTGCCCCCAGCGGCCGCTATCGCACGCGGGATCTCGCGGTGATCGGCACTTGAGCGCGCTCGCCTTCGATCTGCCGACCGCGCTCGAGGCGCGCGAGCCACCGGAGGCGCGCGGGCTCGCGCGCGACGAAGTCAGGCTGATGGTCTCGAGGCGCGGCGACGGCGCGGTGATTCACGCCCGCTTCCGCGAGCTGCCGCGGTTCCTCGCCGCCGGTGATCTGCTCGTGGTCAACACCTCGGCGACGCTTCCCGCCGCGGTCCCGGCACGGCGCGGCGACGGCAGTGAGGTACGCGTCCACTTCGCCACCGGCGCGCCGCACCTGCATGAGGAGGGCTGGTGGGTGGTCGAGCTGCGCAGTGGAGATGGCGCCTCCCCGCTCGCCGCGCGCCCGGGCGAGCGGCTCGTGCTCGCCGGTGGGGTGGAGCTCGAGATCGTCGCCCCCTACGCCTCCGGCGCGCGCCTGCAGCTCGCACGGGTCCGCGCCGGCGAGCCGATCCCGGCGTATCTCGCGCGCCACGGCGAGCCGATCCGCTACGGCTACGTCAGCGACCCCTGGCCGCTCGAGGCGTACCAGACCGCCTACGCGACGGTTCCCGGAAGCGCGGAGATGCCGAGCGCGGGACGCCCGTTCACCCCCGAGCTCATCACCGCCCTCGTGGCCGCCGGGGTGCTCATCGCCCCGCTCACGCTGCATACCGGCGTCTCCTCGCCCGAGCGGCACGAGACGCCCTATCCGGAGCCCTATGAGGTCCCGGAGGTAACCGCTCGGCTCGTGCGCGCCGTCCGGAGCTGGGGAGGGCGGGTGATCGCCGTCGGCACCACCGTCGTGCGTGCGCTCGAGACCGTTGCCGATCCCGACGGCACGGTGCGCGCGGGCAAAGGGTGGACCGGTCTCATCGTCACCCCGGAGGGCGGAGTGTCGGCCGTCGACGGCCTGCTCACCGGCTGGCACGAGCCCGAGGCCTCCCACTTCCACATGCTCGAAGCGGTGGCCGGCGCCGAGCTCCTAGAGCGCTCGTACCGCGCCGCGCTCGACCACGGCTATCTCTGGCACGAGTTCGGGGACAGCCAGCTCATCGTGTAACCGGCCGGCGCCCATTACCCGCCCCCTAGAAGATGCTGTTGATCAGGTCCTCGCCGAGGCCGATGCCGGCTCCCATCTCCATCGCGCGGCCGAAGCCGCCGCCGAGGAAACCGCCGAACATCCCGCCGCGTCCGCCGCCCATGCCGCCTCCGCCGAACATCCCGCCGCCCTGCTGAGGCTGCTGAGGCTGCTGATACTGAGGCTGCTGCATCTGCTGGTTGGAGCTGGCGACGAAGCCGTGAATCGCCTGGAGGAGCTCGTTGACCTGCACCTGCTCGTCCTTGACGTCGAGGGCGATCTGCTTGAGGTCGAGCAGCCACTCCTTCGCGTCGGCGTTGCCGGCCTGCGATGCTGCCTGCAGCTTCCCGGCGAGCTCCTGGACCGACTTAGCGACGTCCTGGAACTCGGCTTGGAGCTGCCCGTATGACTGATCGATGGTTGCTGTATCCATGGTTGGATCCTCGCAGGTTCGTAGACGCAACGAGGGCCGCCCGTACGGGCGGCCCTCGCCGAAACTAGCGCTTCGCTTCCGCCGGCCTAGGCCGCGGTGGCCGGAACCGCGAACCGGATCGGCTTGCCGCGCGGAACCACAAGCACGGGCACGATGGCGTCCTCGATCGCGCGCTCCGCCGTAGAGCTGATCATCACGCGGCCCTGGCTGGCCTCGGGGCGCGAGGCGACGACGAGGAGGTCGATCTTTGCGGCGGGCGCGGAGACGACTACGGCACCGAGCCGGTCGGCGATCTCGTTGGCCGTCTCGCGGGCGGCGGCGTCGCCGTCGAGGACGGCGATCGTGCGGATCGTCGCGTCGCGGTGACCGCGGTAGTTCGCCGGGGCGATCGCCACGGCGGCCGTCCCGCCATCGAGCAGACGGCGAGCGGAGGTGCCCGGATCGACGTGGCCCGCGGCGGTGCGGTAGTCGGAGCCGAAGACGACGATGTCGGCGTTCTCGTCGGAGGCGAGCCAGGCAAGGCCTTCACCCGTCGAGGCGCTCACGACTACCTTGCGCGCGACGTCGAGGTCGTCGAGCCAGCGCGCGCCGCGCTCGAGCAGCGCCTCGGCCTGGCTCTGGTCGAGCTCCTCGCGCGAGCGGTTCGATTGAGTGGTATGACGCACGTAGGCGAGCTCGAGCTGTGCACCGACGGCAGCGAGGACGCGGCCGAGCGCCAGAGCGTCGTGATCGTTGAGCGTGTCGTCGTAGGACACGATGGTTTTGGGACCCATTTCTGTTCCCTCCAAATTTCGGGCGTTTTTATTACGAAGTACCGGGTCGGCGGATGATGGCACCGGCTTTGCATAATCACCAATGAACTTACTTCTCTCTACTATTAGCAGGACTGATGCTGAATCTCGGTCGACTACGCGTTCTGTGTGAGGTCATCGAGCGCGGCTCGTTCTCCGCCGCCGCCGAGGCGCTGTCCTACACCCAGTCCGCGGTCTCTCAGGCGATCGCCCGGCTCGAGGCCGAGGTCGGGACACCCCTGGTCGTACGCGATCGCCGTGGGGTGCGCCCGACGGCGGCGGGAGCAACCCTGGTCGAGCAGGCCGTGGTGATCTTCACCCAGGTCGACGCGGCCGAGGAGGAGCTCGCGGCGGTGATGGGCCTGCGCGGCGGGCGCCTGCGGATGGCGTCGTTCCCCTCCGCGGGCGCGACCCTGATGCCCGAGGCCATCGCCGTGTTCCGCGCCGGCCACCCGGACATCGCGCTGACTCTGGCCGAGGGCGAGCCCGAGGAGATCGCACCTCGGCTCAGGGCCGGCGAGATCGACCTTGCGCTGCTCTTCGAGTTCCCCGGCGTCGTCGAGTGGACGGGGGCGACGCTGCGCTACGTGTCCCTGCTCGAGGACCCCATGCACGTGGTCCTGCCCGCCGCCCATCCGCTCGTGGC
>DATCEM010000072.1:0-5639 GCA_036510175.1 Solirubrobacteraceae bacterium
GAGCGCCGTCTCGCCGAGCTGAGTGGTCGTGCGCAGCGCTTCGCCGCCACGGGGGGCGACGCGGTGGCGCGGCGCACTGAGGATCTCGAGCGCCTCGTCCTCGCGCTCGGGGCCCACGATCCCGAGCGGACGCTGGCGCGCGGGTACGCACTGATCGAGGACGGCGCCGGCGAGCCGGTCACCACCGCGCTCCGGGCGCGCGCCGTGGGCGAGCTGGGAGTGCGCTTCCACGACGGCCGGGTCCGCGCCCGCATCACCGAGTCCGGCGAGGACTCGTCGCCGTGAGCGAGCGATCGTACGAGAGCGCGGCGGCGCGGATCGAGGAGATCATCCGCCGCCTGGACTCGGGCGAGGCCGGCCTGCGCGAGACGCTCGACCTCGTCAAGGAGGGACGCGAGCTCGTCGAGTACTGCGCCGCCGAGCTCGAGGCGGTGGGCCGCGGGCTCGAGGAGCTCAAGCTCGAGGAGCTCGTCGCGCGCTTGGAAGCGGGTACTCGCACGGAGGAGGCCGGCGGATGACGTCGCCGGATGAACATCCGGTGTCATCCGGCACATTCGACCTGCTCGCCGAGCTCCCGGTCGAGATCGATGGCTACACCCTCGAGGGCCTGAAGGCCGAGGTCTCGAGCGGCTTCGAGCGGCTGAGCACGGTCGTCCACCTGAGCGGCGGAGGGCTCGAGGGCGTCGGCGAGGACGTCGTCTATGACGGCGTCGACCAGACCGCGCTGCAGGAGGCCGGGCCGGTGCACGATCTCGCGGGGAGCTACGCCCTCGGGGACTTCTGCGCGAGGATCGAGTCGCTCGACCTCTTCCCCGTTGAGCCTCAGCGCGAGGTCTCGCGACTCTACCGGCGCTGGACCTTCCAGAGCGCCGCCCTCGACCTCGCTCTGCGCCAGGCGGGACGGCCGCTGCACGAGGTCCTCGGCCGCGACCCCCGGCCGGTGACCTTCGTCGTCTCGCTGCGCCTCGGCGATCCACCGACGCTCGATCCGCTCGAACGGCGCCTCGAGCGCTACCCGACGCTCCGCTTCAAGCTCGACCCCACGAGCTCATGGGATCCCGAGCTCATCGCCGCGCTCATCGCCACGGGCGCGGTCGATTCGGTCGACTTCAAGTCCTTCTACCGCGGGACCGTGGTCGACCAGGCCACCGACCCCGCGCTCTACCGCCGGGTGATCGACGCCTTCCCGGATGCGTGGATCGAAGATCCCGACATCGTCGACCCGGACGCCGCGGCCGTCCTTTCTCCTCACCACGACCGGATCACCTGGGACGCTCCGATCCACTCGATCGCCGACATCGAGGCGCTCCCCTTCGCCCCGCGCATGGTCAACATCAAGCCTTCGCGGATCGGCACGCTTCCCGACCTGTGCGCGACCTACGACTACTGCGCCGAGCGCGGGATCGGCGCATACGGCGGCGGTCAGTTCGAGCTCGGACCGGGACGCGGCCAGGCCCAATACCTCGCCTCGCTCTTTCATCCCGACACCCCCAACGACCTGGCGCCCGCGGGATACAACGTCAATGATCCAGCCGACGGGCTCCCCGCGAGCCCGCTCCCGGTGGCCGCCGAGGCCACCGGATTTCGCTGGGGCTAGCGATCGGGCGGCACGCGACCGCCGAAAGCACGAGAACGCCATAATGCCGCGCGATGGGCACGAGCGACTCCCGGGCGACGGCGCCCCTCGATGGCGCCGTGGCGCTGATCACCGGCGCGTCGAGCGGCATCGGCGAGGCGACGGCGCTGCACCTGGCCGGTCTCGGCGCCGCCGTCGCGCTCGTGGCGCGCCGGGCCGACCGCCTCGAGGCGCTCGCGAGCCGGATCGGAGATGACGGCGGGACAGCACTCGTCGTCCAGGCCGACATCGCCGAGCAGGCCCAGGCCGCCGATGCCGTGCAGCGATGCGTATCCGAGCTCGGCCGCCTCGACGTCCTCATCAACAACGCCGGGATGATGCTCCTCGGCCCGATCCTCGACGCGCCGCTCGAGGAGTGGGACCGCATGGTCGGCGTAAACGTGCACGGCCTGCTCTACTGCACCCACGCTGCCCTCCCCCACCTCTTGGAGGCCGCGCAGGACAGCCCTCGCGGGGTCGCCGACCTCGTAAACATCAGCTCGGTGGCGGGACGCGTGGCGCGAAGCGGCAGCGGCGTCTACAACCTGACCAAGTGGGGCGTCGGAGCGTTCAGCGAGTCGCTGCGCCAGGAGGTCACCGAGCGTCACGTCCGCGTGTCCGTGGTCGAGCCCGGAGCCGTCTCCACCGAGCTCGCGGGGCACAACCGGCCCGAGATCCTCGAGACGATCGGCCGGCGCTTCGCCGACATCGAGCGCATGGGCGCCGACGACATCGCCGACGCGATCGGCTACATCATCACCCGGCCGCGCCACGTGGCGATCAACGAAGTGCTCGTCCGACCAACCGAGCAGCAGGGCTGAGGGGACCGTGGAGGAACGGCTCGGTATCGCTGGCGCGGGGGCAATCGCCTGCGGTCTCGCGGCCACGGCGGCGCGCGCGGGCGAGGTGGTGCTGTGGGCGCGCTCTGATGGCTCGGCCAAGCGGGCGCGGGACCGCGTGGCCAAGACCCTGTCGAGGATGGACGACGGCGTCATCGATCCCGAGCGCGTTCAGGTCGTCACCGACCTCGGCGCCCTCGCGGACGCCACCTTCCTCGTCGAGGCGGTCGTCGAGGACCACGCGCACAAGGCGGCGCTGCTCGGCGACCTGGCCCGCCAGGCGGCGCCGGCAGCGGTGCTGGCGACGACGACGTCCTCGCTCTCGATCACCGATCTCGCCCTGGCGGCGGGCCGGCCTGAGCAGTTCGTCGGGCTCCACGTGTTCAACCCCGTCCCGCGGATGAAGCTCATCGAGCTCGTCTTCCCGGAGACGGCGAGCGCGGACACCCGAGCACGCGCCCAGGCGCTGTGCGCGGCGCTCGAGAAGACCGCCGTGGAGGTGCCCGACATCCCCGGATTCGTCGTGAACCGCCTGCTCTTCCCCTATCTCTTCAGCGCCGTCGAGCTGATGACGCAGAACGGCCTCTCGCCCGAGGCCGTCGATAACTGCATGATGCTCGGCGCCGGTCAGCCGATGGGGCCGCTCGGGCTGCTCGACTTCGTCGGCCTCGACGTCTCCCAGGCGATCGGCGAGGCAATCGGCGCCACCGTCCCCGCGAAGCTGCGCGCGCTCGTCGAGGAGGGCTCGCTCGGACGCAAATCCGGGCAAGGCTTCTATAGCTACGAGTAAAGCTTTAAGGCCCGTTCATCTCCGGCGAGCACACTTTCGCTTGCGACGTACCTCATAGCAGCACCTCCTCCCCAGAAGCACCGAAACCGGCCCGTCCCCGCGGGCCGGTTTCCTTTAAGGGAAGCGGCTCAAATCTAGCCCGCAGAAATTTGAAGCCGGCCCCCCCGAGGGCCGGCCTCATCTCTCCTCATCCCAGCCGCCGGGTGAGACCCGGGGCGCGGCACGTGGGCCGCACGGCCGTTGTAGCTCGGACAATGTAACTAATGATGCGATCGCGCGCGTCGGTGACGCGTCGCGATCGGCGATCGACCGATCAGCCGCCCGGCCCGCCGGTGCGCTCGGGCGCGGCGCGGCTCCTTCCGCGCTCTCGGATGCGCACCGCCTCGATGCGGTTCTCGCGCACCGATTCGACGCGAATCGAGTAGCCGTTGGCCGAGATCGTGTCGCCGCGCTTGGGTAGCCGGCCGAGCTCGGCGAAGACGAAGCCCCCGACCGAGTTGTAGGCGTCGGTGTCCACGGGCAGGTCGAGTCCGTAGTCCTCGAGGTCGGTGACCGCGACGTGGCCGCGCACGAACCAGTCGCCGTTGGCGAGCCGCCGTACCGCGCCGCCCGCCGGGTCGGTCTCGTCGGAGATCTCCCCCACCACCTCCTCGATGATGTCCTCGACGGTGACGATGCCCGCGGTCCGGCCGTACTCGTCGATGACAATCGCGAGCTCGGTGCGTTCGCGCTGGAGGTCGGCGAGCAGGTCGTCGAGAGGCTTGGTCTCGGGGATGATCGGCGCCTCGCGCACGAGCGCGTCGAACTGCGCCTCGGGTCCCTCGGTCATGAGCTGCTTCACCAGCGCGTTGGCGTGGACGATGCCGCGCACGCGATCCTGGTTGCCGGCCTCGGTAACCACCAGGCGCGTGTGGCCGGTAGAGACGCACAGGCGCAGGGCGTTCTCGACGGTCTCGTCGACGTCGACCGTGACCACGGCGGGAATCGGCGTCATCACCTGGCGGGCCTCCTGCTCGTGGAGGTGGAAGACGCCCGTGAGCATCTCCGCCTCGCCGGCGTCGATCTGGCCGCCGGTGAGGGAGTCGGCGATGATCCGCTTGATGTCCTCCGGGGTTCCATTGTCTGCGTCCTCGGCATCGGGATCGGTCCCGAGCGCCTTGAGAATCGATCGCGAGGAGACGTTGAGGACGACGATGAACGGGTGGAACATCGTCCGGAAGAACTTCAGCGGGGGGGCGAGACGCCGCGCGACGCCCTCGGCGTGCTGGAGGACATAGAGCTTGGGGACGATCTCCCCGATCACGCTCTGCGCGGTGATGATCAGGAGGTAGCTGATGACCACGGAGATCACCACCGCCACCGTGTGCCCCACCGGCCCCCCCAAGGCAGGCTCGAGCATATGGGCGATCGTCGGCTCACCGAGCGCGCCGATGCCGATCGACGCCATGGTGATCCCGACCTGGCACGCGGCGATGTAGTCGCCCAGCTCCTCGATCTGCTGGTGCGCCAGCCTCGCCCCGCGCACGCCGGCCTCGGCGAGAGCCTCCAGGCGGGAGGCCCGCGAGCGAACGAGCGCGTACTCCGCCATCACGAAGAACGCGTTCAAGAGCACGAGCACCCCCGTGGCAATGAGGAGCAGCGCGTTCACTCAGGGAGTCACGGCGCCGCCCTGTGCGCCGTTACTTCGGGATGGGTCGTCGTCGGACATTCAGCGACCGGCCCAACGGTAGCAGTCGTGGCGACGGATCCCTGCGGCCCGCTCACCGATGTCGACGTGGCGCGCCCGTGCCGACCGGCTCGAGCCGCGCGCCGTAAGGCCCGGCGCCCGTGACGCAGACCGCCCCGCAGCGCGCTGCCAGCGCCAGCGCGGCGTCGACGTCAAGGCCCGCGCCCAGGCCGAAGGTGAGACCCGCGGCGAAGGAGTCGCCTGCGCCGTAAGTGTCGACGATCGGCCCCGGGTGCTCGGCGGCCCGCCAGGTGCCGGTGACGCCGTCGGACGCGGTGTAGGCGCCGCCCTCGACGCCGCCGGTCGCGACGACGAGCCCAGGCTCGGGGCGCAGGTCGCCCGGCGCGTAGGCCTCGCCGGGGTCGCCCGCGCTGTGCACCAAGGCGTCGAGCTCGACCCCGGACTCGGCGAGGGCGGGGCCCGTCCGGGGCGTCGCCACGAGAACCCGCGCCCGGCGGGCGGCGAGCAGTGCGCCCCGATCACCGGCGGTGACATACACGGCGTCGCAGTCGGCGAGCTCGTCCCAGGGCAGCTCGTCGTCGCCCGCCGGAGCGAGGCGCTCGCCGATCACGGTGATCGTGCGCTCGCCGGCATCGTCGATGAAGGTCACCGCCCGGCGCTGGGGCTCGGGTCGCCAGACGGCGCGCAGGCGCACGCCATAGCGCTCGA
>DATCEM010000073.1:0-2138 GCA_036510175.1 Solirubrobacteraceae bacterium
CCCGGTTCGCTTCGCGCAGGCGCTGGTCGAGATGGGGCTCGAGACCGATCCTCGCTCCGACGATCGTCGCCGTCTCGCGGGCACGGGCGAGATCGGAGGACCACAGCGACCGGAATCCGTCGCCGGCGACACGCTCGGCGAGATCGCGCGCCTGGGCGCGCCCGACCTCGTTCAACGGAGTGTCGGTGAACCCCTGGACGCGGATCGGTTGACGATTGTCGTTGGTCTCGCCGTGACGGGCGAGGACGACGCCACGATGATCACTCACGGGGCCTGAGGGAGATCCACGGCTCCGACGGTGTCGGCGCGCAGTCCGAGCCTGATCGTCTCGAGCGAGAGCACGTCGGCCGGGGGGATGTTGCCGAGGTTGACGTTGGTGCCGAACCGGCGCACGAACCACACCTGCTGATCCTTGCGCGGGGCCTCGAAGAGGAGCTTGTCGGAATCGACGGCGTGGGCGATCTCGTCGATCAGGCCCATCCTCACCTCGCCGTCGGGACGGAAGATTCCCGCCGTCCCGCTCTCGCGCGCCTCGGCGATCACCTTCCACGCTCCCGCCGCGAGCTCACGCTCGATCTCCTCAACCCACCGGTAGGGGGCCATGATCCGCGCGTTGTCCTTGGCGCCGACCTCGGAGAGGACGGTGAACTCCTGGGTCAGTCGTTCGATCAGCGCGAGCTTGCGCTCGTGATCCAGGAGGATCGTGCCGTCGGAGACCTCGACATGCTCGATTCCGAGCTCGTGGAGCCAAGCCACGAGCGCGTCGACTCGGTCCTGGGTGATCGCGAGCTCGGTCAGGGTGCCTCCGAGGACCACGGGGATCCCGTGGGCCCGGTAGCGCTCGAGCTTGGGCATCAGGTTTCCCGTGGCCAGCGCGGTCCCCCATCCCAGCTTGACCAGGTCGACGGCTCCCCCGGTGACTTCGACGAGCCCGTCCACCTCGGCGATCGACAACCCCCGGTCGAGAACGTGGGTGATGCCCCGCTCGCGAGGCTTCACGGTGCGCTCGGGCAGGTCGAGAAGGCTGTTCATCTGGCGGTGTGAGGCCAAGCGCGGGCCGGGGTCGCCATCGCGGGCCCGCGCGCCCGATCAGCTCGGCGCATTACGGGGTCGTCTGGGTCTGCGTGCTGGTGGTCGCCAGGTCCGCGCCCACGGTGACGACCACGCTGCACGATCCCGCCTGCGGGCAGCCCAGCGCCTGGGTGTCCGAGGTGATCGGCTGCACGGCCGAGGTGCTGAGCTTGAGCACCTTGGCGACGGCGGCAGCGTCCCGTTGATCGCCGGGCGCGTACTCGACGGTTGTGCTCGGCTGGGTCTGGGTGGCGGCGTTGGTCACCGTTCCCTGCTTGAAACCGTCGGCGCCGAGCTGCGTGGCGATGCTGTCAGCGAGGTGGTATACGGCAGTGCCGTTGAGGACGGAGACGGTGACCGAAGCGGGATTGACCGCGGCGGCCTTGGCCGCGGCGTGATGCTGGGTCGTGGTCGTCGTCAGCGCGTTGCTCACCGGGGGCTTCGTTTGCGGGGTGCTGTGGGGGCTGCCGCCGCCCGAAGTCACCGAGAGGAGCACGATGACGATCGCCGCCACGACCGCTACCGCGGCGAGGGCCGTGAGCACCCGCGTGAGGTCGCTGGGCGAGCTTCCACCGTCGCCGGAGAGCTCGGCGAGCATCCGGTCGGTCCCTCCGGCGCGAATCTGCACCGGCGGGCGCGGGGGAATGGCCACCGGCGGCGGGATCACCGGATGCTCCCCGGTACCGTTGGTGGCGGTCGCACCCCCGGCGGCGGTCGCCGGACGGGGAGTGACGACCTCGTTCATGGGCGGCGGGGATCCAGGCGGCGAGGCGACGGGAGGATTGGCGGGAGCCGCACCGGCGAGCGCGGACGTGGCTCCGGCGGCCGCTGTCGGGGCGGGGACCGCCGGGGTGGGGGCCATCGGCGAGCGGCCGGTGGCCGCTCTCGCCGCGGCGAGGGCGGCGAGTCCGGCCGGCGAGGGCGTGGGGATCAGCTTGGTGGCCGCTGAGAGTGGCGGCGCCGCGACGCCGGCGGGCGGCAGCGGATTTACGGCGGCGGGAGCGGGAGCGGGCTGGCCGAGCTGCCCGGGGAAGGCGCGCGGCGGCGGCTGGACGCCCGGCATCGGG
>DATCEM010000074.1:0-2409 GCA_036510175.1 Solirubrobacteraceae bacterium
ACGTGGTGCTGGGCTCGGGCGGCCGGCCGCCCCGGGTCAACGGCTTCGTCGTCGCCGTCCAGCGCCGCCACGTCTTTGTCGGCGCCGGCAGAGTCGGGGAGATCGACGCCGAAGGTATCCGTCTGCGGCGCGGCTCGATCAACCTGCGCCAGTTCGAGCTGCGGCCCGGCGAGCGCCTGGTCTCCGGCGAGCTCATCGGAAGCCGGGTCGGGGATGCTCGCGTCGTCGACATCGGACTGACGCCGGCGCCCGAGAACTTCGCCTGGGAGGTGGCGACCGTCGCCTTGGGCCACCGCGGGCTCGCGGGGCGGCGGCGCACCCCGACGCTGATCGACTGGAGCGAGGCCACCGACCTCTTCGCCGACGAGCGACCGATCGATCGCGAGGCCGCCCAGCTCGGCGGACTTCATCCCGCCGAGATGGCGGCCGCGATCCGCGGGTTGCCCCTGAGCCGCCGCCGTGTGCTCGCCTCGGCGCTCGAGGACGAACGCCTGGCCGACCTGCTCGAGGAGCTCTCCGAGGACGAGCAGGTACGCCTCATCGAGGGGCTCGATCACGCGCGGCTGGGCCGGGTGCTCGATGAGATGGAGGCTGACGACGCCGCCGACCTGCTGGCCGAGTTCTCCGCCGCGCGCCAGGCCGAGCTGCTCGGCGCGATGGATCCAGATGAGGCCGAACCCGTCCGCCGGCTGCTCACGTACGCGCCCGACACCGCGGGCGGGTTGATGACGCCCGAACCGATCATCCTCGGGCCGCAGGCCACGGTGGCCGAGGCGCTGGCCCGGATTCGCAACCCGGACCTTCCGGTCCCGCTCGCCTCTCAGGTCTTCGTGTGTCAGCCGCCGCTCGAGACTCCGACCGGTCGCTACCTGGGAGTCGTCGGGATGCAGCGCCTCCTCCGTGAGGCCCCGAGCAAGCCGATCGGGCGCTGCCTGGACGAGGACTGGGAGGCGATCGAGGTCGACGCCAGCGACCGTGAAGTCGCCGAGCGTCTCGCGGCCTACGACGTGGTGGCAATCCCCGTCACCGACGCGGCGAACCGCTTGGTTGGCGCGGTGACCATCGACGACGTGCTCGACCGTGTACTGCCCTCGAACTGGCGCGTCGCGCGCCTCGCGCGCTGATGGCTCGCCACGATGACCTGGGAAAGCCCCGCGGCACGCCCGGCGGTCCGTCCTACAACCCAGATGCCTTCGCGAGCTACGCCGAGCGGATGGCGCGCTTCCTGGGGACGGGGCGCTACCTGGCCGCCCAGACCGTCCTCGTGTTCCTGTGGATCGTCTTCAACGTCACGGCGGCCCTCGGGCGCTGGGATCCCTACCCCTTCATCCTCCTCAACCTCGCCTTCTCCACCCAGGCCGCCTACGCGGCTCCGATGATCCTCCTCGCCCAGAACCGCCAGACCGACCGCGAGCGCGAGGAGATCGAGCGTGACCGCGAGATGAACGCCCGGTCGCTCGCCGATACCGACTTCCTCGCGCGCGAGATGGCCGGGATCAGGCTTGCCCTCGAACACAAGGCCGACCGCGAGGACGTCACCGACGCCATCGACCGGCTCACGCACGCCCTCGAACAGCTCCACGGCACCGACTTCGAGCACGAGTCGACGGACGGCGGCATGGGCGACGGCGACGACGGCGGCGACACGGACTAGGGCCGCCAGGCCAGCCCAACTACCCCGCAGTAAGCTCCGTTCATGGAGTCAGCCAGTCCAGGGGATCTGGTCAAGGTGACCGGCGCCGGTCCGGACCTCGACGGGATCGTCTTCGATGCGCCGAGCAGCGCGAAGATCGTGGTCGCCGTCGTCGATCCGGTCCGCGGTCCGGTGTTCCGCACCGTCAACCTGAGCGCGCTGAGCGAGCGCGCGCAGGACGGCCCGCGCGACAAGGCGCTTCGCCTCCTCATCCGCCGGACGCCGTCACCGATCCGCGGTGCCGCTCGGGGCGGATCGGCCGGCGGGCGGGGGCGCTCGGGGTTCACGCGGGGGACCATGCACCGCCCGACGGGCAGGTAGGCGTGGCCGTCCTCGCGCCCCGCTGATCGGCGAAGCTGAGCGTTACGTACAACTGACGGGACACATCTCTGGCCAATGGGCTAAAGGCGCAGGTCCCGTGTGTCGACATGATGGTCGCGTAGCCTTACGCGCCAAGGAGGACAAATGAGTCCTGAACGTGCCAATGCCTATCAGCGAGTAATCCACACCCTCAACGACCTCGGTCCGAGCAAGCTGCTCGACGGCGAGCAGGATCGGATCCGCACCGCTGCGGACAGTCTCATCTTCAGCTCTGATCTCCTGGACGACGTCGCAGCGCAGGAAGCGCTCGATGACGTCGAGCGCCTCTGTCACGCGCTCGTGGAGAGCGGGCGCTGGGAGGAGGTCACGGCGGGTCGCCTCGAGCGCGTGACAGA
>DATCEM010000075.1:0-2385 GCA_036510175.1 Solirubrobacteraceae bacterium
TCCGAACGCCCGTAGATCACCGCGGTACCGCGGTCGGTGATCATGATCCAGTCGCCGTGGCGCCAGATCCCCGGGTAGGTGTCGAAGTAGCTCTCGCGGTAGCGCGACCCGTCGTCATCCCCCCAGAAGCCGATGGGCATCGAGGGCATGGGCTCGGTGATCACCAGCTCGCCCACCTCGTTCTCGAGCGCGTGCCCTTGCGGATCCCACGCCTCCACGGCGGCGCCAAGCGCGCGTCCCTGGAGCTCCCCGAGGTAGACCGGCAGCGTGGGCACGCCGCCCACGAACGCGGTGCATACGTCGGTCCCACCTGAGGTCGAGAACAGCCACGTCTCGGATCCGAGCTCGTCGTACACCCAGCGGAAGCCCTCGGGGGAGAGTGGAGATCCGGTCGAGCCGACGCTGCGCAGCGCGCTGAGATCCCGGCCGCGCGCCGGTCGCGTGCCCGCCTTCATGCACCCGGCGATGAACGCCGCGCTCGTGCCGAAGCACGTCATCCGGGTGCGCTCGGCGAGGTCCCACAGGGTGTTCAGGTCCGGGTGGCCGGGGTTGCCGTCGAAGAGGACCACCGAGGCGTCGGTGAGGAGCACGCCGACGAGGAAGTTCCACATCATCCAGCCCGTCGTCGTGAACCAGAACACGCGGTCGCCGGGCTGGGCATCGAGATGCAGTCCAAGCTTCTTCAGGTGCTCGACGAGGATGCCGCCCTGACTGTGGACGATCGGCTTCGGCAGTCCCGTGGTCCCCGAGCTGTAGAGCACCCACAGCGGGTGCTCGAAGGGGAGCGAGGCGAAGGTGAGCTCGCCCTCGGCGCGGAAGCCCTCCTCCCAGTCCGACCCCTCGAGGTATCCGAGGGTGACCACCCGCTCGAGCGAAGGGATCTCCGCCGCGATATCGCGCACGGTCCCGCGGCGGTCATGGTCCTTGCCGCCGTAGCGGTAACCGTCGATGGCGAGCAGGACCTTCGGCTCGACCTGGGCGAAGCGGTCGATCACGCTCCGCGTGCCGAACTCCGGCGCGGCGGAGGACCAGACGGCGCCGATGCTCGCGCAGGCGAGGAACGCGGCGACCGTCTCGGGAATGTTGGGCATGTAGGCGACGACACGATCGCCACGGGTCACGCCCTGCTCCCTCAGTCCCGCGGCGATCTGCGCGGTCTCGCGCTTGAGCTCGCCCCACGTCCACTCGCCGGGATCACGTGCCTCGGAGGCGTGCCTGATCGCCACCTCCTCATCGTCCTTGCCCCGAAACACATGCTCGGCAAAGCTCACCTCCGCGCCGGGAAACCACTGCGCGCCCGGCATCTCGCGCCGGCCCAGCACACACTCGGCCGGCACCTCGAAGCGCACCTCAAAGAATTCGCAGATCGACGACCAGAACCCCTCGACGTCCTCGACCGACCACCGCCACAGTTCATCGTAGGAATCGAAGCTCAGGTCACGGGTATCGGTGAGCCAGGCCTGATACCGGCTCAGCGTCGAGCGCTCGATCTGGTGGTTTGAGGGTTGCCACAGGCGCTCGGGCGTCGGGGTTGCCATGGGTCCAGTATCGCGCGGCAAGGGTGGCCGGGGGGCTCGTGCCCGGCACTAGACTCTTAGGCGCGCCGGGCTCGGGCGTGGTCTGGGTTCGCCGCAAATGTGCCTGGCACGGGCCCCCCGCCCGCCTCGAGGCGCATATTGCCGGCCGCGGCCGGGCGGTCCGCCGCGCGGCTGGAGCTTCCCCCCCGTCCCGCCGCCCGCCCGCCCGCCCGCCCGCCACGCTAGGCTGCATGACATGCCCGGCTACAGCATGAAGAACCTCAAGGAAGTCGAGGACTCGGCCGCGGACCGCGAAGGGGTTGAGGCTCGGTTTGGGCGCAAGCATCTGGACTCTGAGCATCTCGGCGTCAGCTATTTTCGCTTCGAGGCTGGGTTTCACGCGCCCTACGGTCACAGCCACCAGGAGCAGGAAGAGGCTTATGTGGTCGTGGGCGGCTCGGGTCGGATGAAGCTCGATGACGAGGTCATCGAGCTCAAGACCTGGGACGCCATCCGCGTCGCGCCTGAGGTGGTGCGAGGCTTCGAGGGCGGCCCCGAGGGCCTCGAGATCATCGCCGTCGGCGCCGACCGCCCGGAGGGCGGCGACGGGGTCATGGTCAAGGACTGGTGGATCGAGTAGCCGGCTGAAGGTCGCCCGGCGGGACTAGCTGCCCGTGCACAGCGACCCGAGGATCCGCTCGATGACGGGCGCGAGGTCGGTGAGAGACGCCGCGCCTGCTCCCAGGAGATTGGCCGCGAGTAGGTTCTCGATCGCCCTGATCCCCGCCGCGACGGTCTCGGGCGCGGCCGCCGGTCCGCCGGAGACTCCGGTCACCAGCTCCCCGAAGCGGCGGTGCGCGTCGGCCCG
>DATCEM010000076.1:0-2946 GCA_036510175.1 Solirubrobacteraceae bacterium
CGCTCGTGCGAGGCGTCGGCGGGGGGGACGACGAAGACGTCGCTCGTGCCGGTGTCCTCGCCGCCGCCGTCGGAGGAGATGCTGCCGGTCGCCGCGACGCCACCGCACGCCGCCGTGACACAGACCGCCGCGGCGAACGCCGCCACGCGCAGCGATACCGGGATCCGATCGGTCATCGCCGACCGATACCCGATGAGGCGCTCGGGGCAAGCCGCATCGCGGGCGGTCTTGCCGCAGCTCACGCCGGACGCGTCACGCCCGCCCCGACGGCGCCTTTTGCCGGTGGAGGTCGACCGCGCGCCACAGGTACCAGCTGGCTACCGTGCGGAAGGGGCGCCACCGTTCGCCGAAGCGCTCCAGCTCCGCGGGCGTGGGGAGCGCGCGCTTGCCGTACGCGAGCTGGAAGCCGTGCCGGACGCCGTAGTCGCCCACCGGCAGGACGTCGGGTCGGCCGAGGCGAAAGATGAGCAGCATCTCGACGGTCCATCGCCCGATGCCGCGCACCGTCACGAGGCGCTCCACGATCGCGGCGTCGTCGAGCGCGTGCAGCGCGCGGACCGGAGGGACCGTGCCGTCGAGGGTCCTCGCCGCGAGGTCCCGCAGGGCCAGGACTTTGCCACGAGAGAGGCCGGCGCCGCGGAGCGCGTCGTCCGCGTGGGCGAGCAGAAGCTCGGGGCGTACACGCCGCCGCGGGAAGAGAGCGCGGAGGCGCCCGTGAATGGTGGCGGCCGCCTTCCCGGTCAGCTGCTGGTAGACGATCGATTCGGCCAGCGCCTCGAAGGTGCTCTGCGTGGCGGCGAGCCGGATCCGCGGGGGTCCAACCCGGGCAATGATGCGAGCCAGGCGGGCGTCGCTCTTCGTCAGATGCGCGGCGGCAGCGGCCGCGTCGAACCCGAGCTCGGGCTCGGCGCGGGAAGGGCCGAGGGTCACGCCCTCGATGGCGAGCATGCGGCGCTTCGTGTCCACGCCGCCGTACGCCGAGAAGCCCCCGGCGCGCCCTCCGGCCGCGAGCACGCGATGGCACGGGACCACGATGGGGAAGGGGTTCCTCCCCACCGCTTGCCCCACGGCGCGCGCGGCGCCCGGCGAGCCGATCCGCCCGGCCAGCTCGCCGTAGCCGACGGTCTGCCCGGGCCCGACTTTTCGCAGCGCTTCGTAGACGCGGCGGTGAAAGAGGGGGAGCCCCGAGTAGTCGAGCTCGAGCCCCTCCATCGGGTCCAGGCGCCCGGCGAGGTGCTTCCGCATCACCTCGACCGCGCGTTTCACGTGGCCGCGCGCAGGGGCCTCGAGCGCCCCGGGGTACCGGGCGAGGAGCCTCTTTCGCGTCGCCGCTTCGTCCGCGTCGGGCAGCTGGACCCAGGCCACGCCTCGCTCGGTCCAGGCGAGGGCGCACAGGCCGATCGTTGTGTCGAAGAGGGCGAACGAGGTGAGGTCCACGCAGCGGAGCATAGCGCGGGTATCCTGGCGCTCATGCTGACGCTGCACCTCGTCCGTCACGGCGACACGCTCCAGGCGGCGGAGGGGTACTTCGCCGGCGACATCGATCCCCCGCTGACCGAGCACGGGCGGGCGCAGGCCGAGGCGCTCGGGAAGGTCGCGGCGCGTCTGGACCTCGCCGCGGTGTACGTGAGCCCCAAGCTGCGCGCCCGCCAGACGGCGGAGCCCATCCTGCGCGCGTGCCGCCTCGAGCCGGTCGTGGAGGACGGCCTGCGCGAGATCGCTTACGGGGCGTGGGAGGGGCGCAAGGAGAGCGAGATCAAGGCCAGCGACGCCGCCCAGTACACCGCGTGGTCGCAGGATCCGGCCATGGTGTCCCCTCCTGGCGGCGAGAGCGCCTTTGCCATCGCCGCCCGCGCCCTTCCGTGCCTCGTGCGCGCGCGGCGCGAGCACCCCGGCGGCAACGTGATGTTCGTCAGCCACAAGGCGACGGTGCGCATCATCTTGTGCGCGCTCCTCGGCATCCCCCTCGGTCGGTTCCGCGACCGCGTCGCCTGTCCGCCGGCCTCGCTCACGACCTTCGAGTTCGGCGAGCGAGGGGCGATGCTCCTCCGCATGGCCGATGTCAGCCACCTGCCCTGAGACGCCGGGCCTCAGCTCATCAGCGCGGCGTCGAGGGTCCGTGTCACCTCGATGAGATCCACGAGATCCTCCACGTAGTCGACCTTGCCGGTGTCGAGCCGCACGATGGGCGAGAGGTCGTACCTCTCGAACCACCGCCCGTAGAGCCGGTGCAGCCGACGGAGGTACGCCTCGGGGATCGCCCGCTCCATCGCTCGACCCCGCTGGGCGATCCGCTTCTTGGCGGTGGAGAGCGGGCAGGTGAGCGCGATGAGGACGTCGGGGGGCCGCAAGCTCCGGCAGATCCCTTCGTAGAGCTTGCGATAGACGGTCCAGTCGCGCCGGGAGAGGTAGCCCTGGGCGTGGAGGTTGCGCGCGAAGATCTCGGCGTCCTCGTAGATGGTGCGGTCGATGACGGCCGGTCGCTCGCACGCCGCGAGCTTTTGATGAAGCTCGAGCTTGTGCGCGAGAAAGAAGCACTGCGAGTGCATCGCCCAGCGTGCCATGTCGGCGTAGAAGTCGGACAGGTAGGGGTTTTGCTCGTTCGGCTCGTAGAAGGGGACGACGCCGTAGCCCTTCACCAGCCAAGAGACGAGCGAGGTCTTTCCGGCGCCGATGGTCCCCGACACTGCGATGTAGCGCTTCATCCCAGCTTGCTACTTTATCGCGTCCAGCCCGGCGGGAATGATTGGCCCGCGCACCGAGTTGCCTCCTCGGTTGCGTCGATTTCGCTTGCCGCGCGTGATTCTGGCAGATTGATAAGACGTGTTGCGTTCCGGAAGCTCCAGACATCGACGCGCAGGCGTCCTCGCAGGCTCGACCGCCGTGTCGCTCGCGATCACTCTGCCCATCGCGTTGACTCATCCGAGCCCGGCGGCCGCGGGGGCG
>DATCEM010000077.1:0-2463 GCA_036510175.1 Solirubrobacteraceae bacterium
GCGGCGGCTCGGCCTCGTCCGTCGCGGTAATCGTTCGCCGGAGCGCGAGCAGGCGCTCGGCCGTACCCGGAGTGTCGTCGAGCAGGCGCTTGATCCCGTTCAGGTTGAACCCTTCGTCCTGGAGCTCGCGGATCAGCCGTAGCTGCGCCACGTGCTCGCGTCCGTAGTAACCGACGCGCATGCGGACCTCAGGCGGCGCGAGCAACCCCCGCGCCTGGTGTGAGCGAATATTGCGTACGGACATCCCGGTCTCGAACGCGAGCTGCTCGACGGTCAGCGTGGAATCCGCTGGCGGTGGAATCGGCTGCGCCGATTCCAGAGGAACTTCGGCTGGCGGCTCAGGGGCGCTTCGCGCCCTTGGGAGTTCGCCTGGCGGCGAACTCCCGGGGCGCGTGGCGGGTTCTGACGGCATCGAGCACGATCTTATCGCCACCCGACGTGACGGATAATCGTGTAACGCTGGCGGGCGGCCGTGGCTCGGTTCAATTCGCCTCGGACGAACGCGCGTCGGCCTCGAACTGCTCGAGCAGGGCGTCGTAGGTCTGCTTGAGGCCCTGCGGCAGGTCGAGCTCCGGGCGCCACCCCAGACCCTCGGCGGCATGGCTCGAGTCCAGACAGCTTCGTTCGAGCTCGCCCGGGCGCAGCGGGGCGAGCTCGGGCTCGAGCGCGGTCCCGGCCGCGTCCTGAAGCGCCTGGAGGAGCGTCGCCACGTCGGTCTCGACGCCGGTCGAGATGTTGAAGGTGCCGGGCGTGCCGCGGCTCGCGAGCAGAGCTCGGGCGACGTCGTGGACATGTACGTAGTCCCGCGTCGGCTTGCCGAAGCCGAAGAGGACAGGTACCTCGCCGCACCACAGGCGGCGGCTGAAGATCGCCACCACACCGGCCTCACCGTGAGGGTTCTGCCGGGGGCCGTACACGTTGCCGAGCCGGCAGACGGTGTGGGGAAGGCCGTGAGCCTCCCGCCAGGTGACGAGGTATGCCTCGGCAGCCCATTTCGATGCCCCGTACGGGGAGATCGGGGCCGGGATGAAGGCCTCGGAAGTGGGGATGGGAGCGGCGTCGCCGTACAGGGCGCCGCCGGTCGAGGTGAAGATCACCTGCGCGCCGTGCCGCGTCGCCGCCTGGAGCACGTTCAGCGTCCCGAGCACGTTGACCTGGGCATCACGAGTGGGGTCGGCGACCGAGCGGGTCACGCTGGCCTGGGCGGCGAGATGAAAGACGACCGAGGGCCGTGCGGCGTCGAACGCCCGGTCGAGCAGCTCGCGGTCGGTGATGTCCAGGACCTCGAGCGAGGCCTGATCGGGGACCCGCTGCGCGTCGCCCGTCGAGAGGTCGTCGACGACCACCGTCTGCCAGCCCTCGGTGATCAGGGCGTCGAGGACGTGGGAGCCGATGAAGCCCGCCCCGCCCGTGACGATAGCTGTGGTCTTCCCCATCTGATGAGCTCCCCGTCGCAGGTCCGCGGGCGCCCACAGTAGAGGATCGCGGGCTAGCGAAGCTCGCCGCGCAGGAGCTTTCCGGCGGGGTTGCGCGGCAGGGCGTGGGTGAGCTCGATGGCCTTGGGCACCTTGAAGGAGGCGAGGCGGGCGGCGCAGTGCCCGCGCAGCTCCTCGGGGGTGGCCTCGGCGCCGGGACGCAGGACCACGCTGGCGATGAGCCGCTCCCCCCAGTCCTCGTCGGGGCGCGCGTGAACGGCGGCGTCGGCGACCGCGGGGTGCTCGAGGAGAACCGCCTCGACCTCGGCCGGGGCGACGTTCTCGCCGCCGGTGACGATGGTGTCCGACCGGCGTCCGATCACCGTGAGCCGCCCGCGCTCATCGACCTCGCCGAGGTCGCCCGTGTGCAGCCAGCCGTCGGGTCCGAGCGCTCCCGGCGCGACGGTGGGCCCACGCACGAGGAGCTCTCCGTCGTGCGCGACCCGAAGCTCGACCCCGGTGAGCGGCCAGCCGCGCGTGGCGATCTGCGAGCACGCTTCGGTCATCCCGTAGGTCGAGGCGACGGGCACCCCCGCCGCGTCCGCTCGGCGCACGAGCGCCGGGGGAATCGGTCCGCCGCCGAGCAGGGCCCAGCGCAGCGTCGGGGGCCGTTCGAGGCCCGCGTCGAGGAGCCGCGAGAGCATCGTCGGCACGAGCGAGACGACGGTGATCCCCCGTTCGGGATCCGACAGGTCCGCCTTCACCGCTTCGACGTCGAAGCGACCCGAGAGCACGACGGTGGTGGCGTAGATCGTCGAGCGCAGGAGGATCGACAGCCCCCCGACGTGGGCGAGGGGCATCGGACACAGCCACCGCTCTTCGGGGTCGAGCCCGAGTGCCACCGCCGAGCCGAGCGCGTTCCACAGCCAGTTGCCGTAGGTCAGGCGCACCTGCTTGGGCGCCGCCGTGCTTCCCGAGGTGTACATCACCGCCGCGACGGCGTCCGTGCGGTGCGGGGCTACCTGGGCGAGCGGCGGTCCCTCCACCG
>DATCEM010000078.1:0-3488 GCA_036510175.1 Solirubrobacteraceae bacterium
GTCTCGTCATTGAAAAGATGCCCGTTCCTCCGCTACCCTTGCGGTTGACTGACCAGTCAATCTATTCCCGCGCGGCCCTCTGAACCCGCGCCCGCCCTTAGGAGAGCACGCAGAAATGGTCGATTTCACGCTCACAGACGAGCAGAAGAACCTGCGCGAGATGGCCCACGACTTCGCCGAGAAGGAGATCCGGCCGGTCGCATGGGAGTACGACAAGGACGGCACCTGGCCAGCGGACATCATCGAGAAGGCGTGGGACGTCGGGCTGATGAATACCCACATTCCCGAGGAGTACGGCGGCCCCGGCGCCGGCTACCTCGACGGCTGTCTGATCGAGGAGGAGCTCTCCTGGGGCTGCTCCGGGATCCAGACCTCGCTCGGTTGCAATGGCCTGGCCACCGCCCCGATCGCCCTGGGCGGCTCGGAGGAGATCAAGAAGAAGTACCTCGGGATGCTCACCGAATCCCCCAAGCTGGCCTCCTTCTGCCTGACCGAGCCCGACGCCGGCTCCGACGTCTCGGGGATGCGCACCACGGCCGTCAAGAAAGGCGACAAGTACGTCATCAACGGCTCCAAGTGCTTCATCACCAACGGCGGCTACGCCGACTACTACACGGTTTATGCCAAGACCGACAAGGAGGCCGGGCACCGCGGCATCTCCGCGTTCGTGGTCGAGCGCGACTGGGGCGTGGTGGTCGACAAGAAGGAGGACAAGCTCGGACAGCGCGCCTCCAACACCGCCACGATCTCCTTCAACGACGTGGAGGTCCCCGCCGAGAACCTGCTCGGCGAGGAAAACGCAGGCTTCAAGCTCGCGATGATGACGCTCGACCGCACGCGCCCGGGCGTCGCCGCGATGGCGACCGGCATCGCGCGCGCGGCGTTTGAATTCGCCACCGACTACTCGCGCGAACGCGTGCAGTTTGGCGTGCCGATCGCGATGCACCAGGCGATCCAGTTCATGATCGCCGACATGGCCACCGAAATCGAAGCCGCTCGGCTGCTGACGTGGAAGTCGGCGGTGCTGCTCGACCAGGGCCAGCGCAACACGCTCGTCTCCTCGCACGCCAAGCGCTTCGCCGCCGACGCGGCGATGAAGATCGCGACCGACGCCGTGCAGGTCTACGGCGGCTATGGCTTCATCAAGGAGTACCCGGTCGAGAAGCTGTTCCGCGATGCGAAGATCATGCAGCTCTACGAGGGCACCTCGCAGATCCAGCGCTTGGTGATAGCGCGTGAAACGCTGTTGCCGCGGCGGGTCGAGGAGCCGGCGGGCGTTTGATGTTCGTGTTCAAGGCCGCCGTCGTCGGGGCGGGCACCATGGGTGGACAGATCGCCCAGACGATCGCCGTCGCCGGCTTCCCGGTCATCCTCAAGGATATAAACCAGGATCTCGTGCAGGCGGGCTTGGACGAGGCGCGCAAAGTGACCGAGGGCCAGGTCGGGCGCTTGGTCAAGAAGGAGCGCATCACCGCCGAGCAGGGCGCGGCGCAGATCGAGGAGGTCCTCGGGCGCATCCAGGGCACCACCTCCTACGAGGGCTTCGGCGACGTGGATTTCGTGATCGAGGCTGTGCCCGAGCGCATGGAGATCAAGCAGGCCGTGTTCGCCGAGCTCGACGCCCACACCCCCGGTCACGCGATCCTCGCCTCCAACACCTCCTCGCTGTCGATCGCGGAGATCGGCGAAGCCACGCTGCGCCCCGACAAGGTGGTCGGGTTCCACTACTTCTACCCCGCGTCGGTGATGCCGCTCGTGGAGATCGTCGAGGGCGACGAGACCTCATCGGAAACCGTCACCGCCGCGCTCACGTTCGCCCAGGCGATCCGCAAGCAGCCGATCGCCTGTCTGGAGGTCCCCGGCTTCGTCGTCAACCGCATCCTGATGGCCAGCATGTCCGAGCTGTGGCGCGAGCAGGAGGCCAAGAAACTTTCGATCAAGGCGATCGACGAGGGCGTCGGCGCGGCCGGCGTGGTGCCGATGGGCCCCTACTTCCTGATCAATCTGCTGGGACTCGACACGGTCCTGCACGTAGTCCAACACATCGCCGACGCCTACGGCGAAGAGCGCTTCTACGTGCCCCAGGGGATGCAAAAGCTGGTCTCCGAAGGCAAGCTTGGCGCCAAGACCGGCGGCGAGGGCCTCTTCAGCTCCACCGGCGAGCCCAACCTCAAGGGCGAGAACGAGCCCGACGTAGCCGAGTTGGTGGAGCTGCTCACGCTGAAAACCTTCGTCGAGGCGGCCCTGGTGCTGCAGGAGGGCGTGGCCACTCACCGCGATATCGACTTCGGCATGATGGCCGGCGCCGGCCTCGATCCCCGCCGCGGCCTGATGCCGCCGTTCATGAAGGCCGACGCCGAAGGGCTCGATTCGGTGCTCGCGCGCCTGGAGAGCGCCGCCGAGCGCCACGGCGAGCGCTTCACGCCGCCCACGATCCTGCGTCGACTCGTCGCCCAGGGGCGCCTCGGTCAAAAGAGCGGCCAAGGCTTCTACTCCTACCCTCAGCCCGACACCGAGGATTCGGCCCCAGCGACCCAGGTCGTCAAGCTCGAGACCCGCCCAGGCGGCGTCGCGATCGCGTGGCTCGCCAACGGCCAGATGAATTCGATCGCCCCAAGCGTGATCGAGGACCTCGGCAAGGTGTGGGCGCACGTCAAGGGCAGCGACGTGAAAGCGCTCGTGATCGCCTCCTCCAACCCGTTCCTGTTCAGTGCGGGCGCCGACATCAAGGCGTTCACCTCGATGGACGCGAGCTCCGGCGAGGAGATGATCCACGCCGCCCACGCGTTGTTCCGCGAGCTCGGCACGGAGGGTATCGCCACGATCGCGGCCGTCAATGGGCTCGCGTTCGGCGGTGGTTGTGAGCTGGCGATGGCCTGCGACGTGCGCATCGCCGCGCGCTCGGCCACCTTCGGGCAGCCCGAGATCAAGCTCGGGATAATCCCCGGCTTCGGCGGCACCCAGCGCCTGCCGCGGCTGGTCGGCGAGAACAAGGCCCTGGAGATGAACCTCGTCGGCGATCCGATAATGGCCGAAGAGGCATTTGAACTGGGGCTCGTCAACCGTATGGTCGACGATCACGAACTATTCGATACGGCTCTCGCCTGGGCGCGCAAGCTGGCGGGGCAGGCGCCGATCGCCTTGGAGCAGGTCAAGCGTGTGTCGGGCGCCGGCGATCTTGACGAGGGCATCGAGGCGGAGAAGCGCGGGTTTGCCACGGCGTTTGCGAGCGCCGACGCCAAGGAGGGAATCTCCGCCTTCCTGGGCAAGCGCGCCGCGCGCTTCCAGGGGCGATAGCCGCGCTGTGCCCGCGCCGCAAGATCCTGGCATGCGTGCGCGCCGCATGAGAGCGGTGCCGTCCACGCGCCGACGTTGCATTCAAAGTTGTCGGGATAACTCAAGATAATCAGGACTGCTGCCGACACTCGGTCCATGCCAATCCCACCTGTTGGATCAAGCAGTGAGGCGACAGCCGATAGCAGTGACAC
>DATCEM010000079.1:0-2036 GCA_036510175.1 Solirubrobacteraceae bacterium
CTCGGGCGCGGGTTCGCGGTAGAAGGCGGCGCCGGCGCTATCCGGACCGCGGAACGTGAGCTGCTCGAGCATCCGCGAGAGCGCCGCGCCGAGCTGAGCCTCCAGCGCTGGCGACTTCGTATATAGACCGGCTATGCCGCACATCGTGC
Source organism: Solirubrobacteraceae bacterium (assembly GCA_036510175.1). Taxonomy (GTDB): domain Bacteria; phylum Actinomycetota; class Thermoleophilia; order Solirubrobacterales; family Solirubrobacteraceae; genus Palsa-465. The sequence goes on from DATCEM010000079.1 coordinate 150, forward strand.
ACCTGAGCCTAGAGCGTCGCCGGTACCGCCGGAATGGCACCGGCGGGCACACTTTGCCCTGCTTATGTGGTCGCTCACGCTACAGCCCCTGGGGCGTCCACACCCCGAGGAGCTTCTGCGCGCGGCGGATGCTGTGCAGCGCCTCGCGGAGCTCAACGCGGGCGATCGGGGCCAGTGCGCCGGGATCGACGTGGTTATCGGGCGCCACTCCCGCGGCGATGCACGCGGCGTGGTGCTCGAAGCGCAGCCGGGTGATGACCACGAATGCCTCGCGCAGCGCATCGGCCAGTCCCGCCTCGATGCCGCCCGCGCTCAGCGCCGCGTCGATCCGGTCGAGCGTGGGAGAAATCGTCACCCCGCAGGCCAGCGCGTGGAAGCGCACGAGGTTCACGAGCGGGATGATCGCGCCGCGCTTGAGGTCGATCCGGCCCGCGTCGGGACCGTTCTTCTCGACAGCGAGCTGCCCGCGGAACCCGAGCGCCACCGGATAGCCCGTGGCCGTCCGTGCCATGAGGCGCATCAGGGCGGGATGCTCGCGCGTGGCACGAATGCGCTCGTTCAGCGACGCGGCGATCGTCAGCCCGCCGGCGGCCGGACGGAAGTCGAAGGCGACGGTGGCGCGAATGAGATGGGACTCGTTGGGTTCGCGCAGGCAGTCGTCGAAGGTGCGCATCCAATCGGGCTTGGACATCCGCCAGCGGCGGTCGCCGGCCAGCACGCCGTCGTTGTCGATACCCACGCCGCAACGAGCGAGGCCCGCGTTGACGTCGTCACCGAGCCGCGCGAAGTACTCATCGATCTTCTGTGCGGCCTCGGGCGGCGGCGCCCCATAGGCGAGCGCGTTGTCCTGGTCGGAAGCGAGGGTGAACTCGCGCCGCGCGGCGCTCCCCAGGTCGAGCCACGCCCAGGGCAGAGGCGCCGCGCCATGACGCGAGAGCGAGAAGTCGATCAGGCGCGTGAGGAGCGCGTCATGCTGAAGACTGAGGACCCTCCCGATGTCGCGCGGCGGGACCCCGGCGCGCAGGAGCAACCCGAAGAGCTTCGGCAGGTGACTCGCGGCGCCCACCAGCACCTCCTCGTTGGCGGCGCCGAGAATCGTGTGACGCAGGGCGATCGGGCTGCGAGCGTCGAGTCCGAGGAGGTCGGTGGCCGAGAGCATCCCGGAGATCCGTTCGCCGTCGAGCACGGCCATGTGGCTCGCGCTCGCCGCGAGCATGTCGACCGTCGCCTCGACAGCGAGCTGGGCGGCCGGGACGGTGGGGACGGGCGAGCGCGCCAGCGATGCCACCGGGGCGTCGTAGTCAAGCTCGCCCTCGGCCACGCACGCGCGGATGTCAGCGTCACTGACGATCCCGAGCTCGCCGTCGGCGCCCAGAGGCACGAGCACCGCCGAGACCCCCTGCTCGCCGAGCGCCGCCGCGGCTTCGCGGATCGTCGCCTGGGGATCGCAGAACACCGCCGGGCGCGTGATCGCCGAGACGGGAGTGGTGCCGACGTCGAGGAGTCCGTGGACGGTGTGCCCCGCGCGCGTGAGACGCTGGCGCAAGGTCGTGGCGACGTAGGCGGCTCCCGCCTCGGTTCCCAGCACGCGCCGGCTCTGCCCGGCGTCGAACAGGGCACATGACGTAGGTTCGCGCGCGCGGATGGTGAAGGCGGGGGCCATCCCGGTGAGCAGTGACGGATGGCCGAAGCACTCGCCCGGCTCGAGCACCTGAATGACCTCGCCCTCGTGGACGACATCCATCGACCCGATGAGGATCAGGGACAACCCGCGAGCCGGCAGGCCGTCCTCGACGAGCGCCAGGTTCCCCGCCGCGAACGAGACCTCGACGGCCGTCGCGACAAGTTCTCGCCGCACCCCGGCGTCGAGCGCGTCGAACGGCGGGT
>DATCEM010000080.1:0-2468 GCA_036510175.1 Solirubrobacteraceae bacterium
CGAGATCGAGCGCGTCAGGGTGGCCGACGGCGTCGATCGCGACATCGACGCCGCGCCCCCCGGTCTCGCGCTTGACGACCTCTCGCGGGCCCTGCTCGGTCAGGTGGACGGGTATCGCCCCGAAGCGACGCGCGACCTCGAGCCGCGCCGCGACGCCGTCCACCGCGATGACCGGGGCGGCCCCGGCCGCGATCGCGACCCGGACCGCGCACAGGCCGACCGGACCCAGGCCGAGCACGGCGACGCTGTCGCCCGGGCTCACGCCGCTCTCCTGCACCGCGTGGTAGCCGGTTCCCATCACATCGCCGGCGAAGAGCGCGGTCTCGCTGGACATGCCCGCGGGGACGCGCCGGAGGGTCATGTTGGCGTTCGGGACCAGTGCCTGTTCGGCCTGGGTTCCCGGCAGCGCGCCCAGGGCGGCGCCGTGGCCGAAGGTGCGCGAGTGATCACACTTGTGGTAGGCGCCGCGCAGACAGAAGAAGCAGGTTCCGCAGGCCGTGTGGAAGCACCCGAGAACGCGGTCGCCGACGCTCACCCGCGTGACATCCTCACCGGCGGCGAGGACGGTGCCGACGAACTCGTGACCGATGGTGAACCCCGGCTCGACCTGCACGCGGCCATGGTAGATGTGGAGGTCCGAGCCGCAGATGCCGCTCGCCTCGATCTCGACGATCGCGTCCTCGCGCGCCTGGAGCTCGGGCTCGGGGCGGTCTTCGACGGTTACTTGGCCGGGGGCTTGGAAGGTGACGGCTCGCATTGGTGGTGGATGATGACGGGCGGGGGCATCGGGCGGGGGCATTCCCCGCGCTTTGGTCAATCCTGATCGTGATCGGGGTGGCGCTGGACACGATGAAGCAGCCAGAACCGCAACTGATGATGCGCAACTCCGAAGGCTTCCTCAAGTAGAATGACCCCCTGCCGTTCGACGGTGGTCCGGAACGGATTTCTGACGTATTCAGCGCTTAGGAGATGTCATGGAGGCTTGCCCGCAGGCACTGACCGAGGGAATCGTCCACGAGCCGGTGGGCAGTGGGATCGTCATCTACGCTGCGCACAGCCAATCGGCGCACTCGCTCCAGGAGTCCGCAAAGCTGGTGTGGGAGCGCTGCGACGGGCTGCACACGGCCGAGCAGATCGCCCTAGATTTGCAACTCGAGCCTGCTGTCGTCGATCAGACGCTCCGAGAGCTGCGCGATTGCGGGCTGCTGGTGCAGGACACGGCGCCACAGATCTCGCGTCGGTCCGCGATGCGACGGATCGCCACCGCCACCGGCGCAGCGATCGTCGCGGCGCCGCTGATCAGCACCGTGGCCATACCGCCGGCGACGGCCGCAGCGAGCACCTGCACCAACATCGGCCAAGCGTGCTTCTCATTCTATGCCAATTCGACCACCTGCCAGGGCACCCCGACCACAAACGGCTGTGCCAATTTTGCCGGATGCACCTGCGTGGGTACTTGTTTACAGGGCGGTGGCGGCAGCTTTATCAGCGGCGGGGCGTGCCAGTGAGCGGGATTCGGACCATGCCCCTCTTCGTGCCGACCGAGCCAGCTACACCGCACATCTCGAGCCGCGGGGACATAAGCCAAGAGTTCCCATGATCGCTCGCGGAGATGAAGCGCAAGCACGGATATCCGTGACCTCGGACCCGTGGTCGGTCGAGTTCGAACGGCGCGCCCGACAGAGACCTTGAGCGAGACTTATCCGTAGCTGAAAAAGCCCTCGCCCGTGGCTTGGCCCAGGCGGCCGGACCAGGCGAGGTGGCGGAGGGCCGGGGCTATGCGGTAGCGCTCCTCGCCGCGCTCGGAGAGGAGGGCTTCGAGGACGGCGAGGATGTGGTCGAGGCCGATGGTGTCGGCCCAGTGGAGGGGTCCGTGGGGGTAGCTGAGGCCGCGTTGCATTCCCAGGTCGATGTCGGAGGCGGTTCCGACTCCCTCGCCGAGGGCGAAGGCGGCTTCGTTGATGACTTGGCAGACGATGCGGCCGAGGACGAGGCCGGGAGCGTCGAGGACCCAGGCCGTGTGCTTGCCGAGGCCGGTGAAGAAGTGCTCTGTCGTGATGGCGGCGTAGTCGGAGCTGTCGGGACCGCGGGTGAGCTCGACGAGCGAGCTCGAGCGCAGTGGGGGTAGGGCGTGAAATCCGACCGCTCCGCCCCCGGGGTCGAGCGCCGCGAGCGAGCCGGCGGCGCAGCAGATCGCCTGCGGGCCGCCCTCCAGCGGCACTTCGGGCTCCTCTGCGACCGTGCAGTCGAGGATGAGGAAGGGAAGCTCTCCGGCGGCGTCGGACGGGGTTCGGACATCCCAGCCGGCGGCGGTGGCCGTGCTCGCGAGCTCGTCGGCGAGGACGGTGCTCCCGGCGATGACCACGAGGCCGTCGCCGCCGGTGGGGGGCGGGGGCTCGGGATCCTCGGGCCGGTGCGGCCCGGCGCAGTAGTCGTAGTAGCCGCGGCCCGCCTTTCGCCCGAGCCTT
>DATCEM010000081.1:0-9535 GCA_036510175.1 Solirubrobacteraceae bacterium
GCCTACGCCGTGTGGCTCTCCAACCCCGGCGGACCATCCCAGCTCCTCGGCTACGTGAGCCCCGCGGTGGGCAAGAGCGGGGATCTGAAGACGAGCGGCCGCCTTCCCGCCAACGTCGCGAGCTACAAGGAGATCCTCGTCACGCTCGAGACGACCGAGTCCAAGAAGACTCCGGGGCCGACCGTCCTCGCGGGCATCCTCTCGGCCAAGGGCTAGCCGGCGGCAGGCTCACCCGCAGGCCTGCTCGAGCCCGTCGAGCGCCTCATCGAGCCGCTTGCGCGACGCTCGCCGCAGCATCAGGCCGACGAGGCGGGCATAGCCGCGGAGCTTCTGACGCTCCTCGATGGTCACCTTCGTCCCGGGGTCCGCGGGTTCGACCCGGACCTCGGTGGTGGAGCGGTTGAGCACGCGCTCGAACGGACCTCCGACGAGCTCCTGCTCCCAGCGCCGCCGGCCCACCGACTGCGCCCCCTCGGTCCCCGGGGCGGCCGATTCGAGGAGCAGGAAGTCGACCCGCACCGGGCGGCCCTTCTTGGTCACGAAGACCTGGGTCCAGCGGTCGCCGTCGACTCCCTCCATGCGCGTCACCCCGGGCCACCAGCGGGGATAGTGGTGGGGATCCTCGACGAGCTCCCATACCCGCTGTGGCGCCGCGGCCACGGTCCTGGTCCGCCGAGCGGTGGGCATCACTCGGACTGATACTCGAGCAGGGCGTGTACCTCGAAGGGATCGAGGCGTGTTCGCCCGCCGAGGAAGCTCAGCTCGATGAGGAACGAGCACGCGACGACCTGGGCCCCGAGCCCGGCGACGAGCTCGCACAGCGCCCGGGCCGTGCCGCCGGTGGCCAGGAGGTCGTCGTGGATGAGCACCCGGGCACCGCCGGCCAGGGCGTCGGCATGCACTTCGAGCGCATCGATGCCGTACTCGAGCGTGTACTCGGCGCTCACCGTGTCGTGCGGCAGCTTTCCCGGCTTACGGGCGGGCACGAATCCGGCGCCGAGCTCACGCGCGAGCGCGGCGCCGAGGATGAAGCCGCGTGCCTCGGCGGCCACCACATACTCGACGCCGAGCGGCGCGGCGTAGGCCGCGAGCTGGTCGACGGCGGAGTCGAGCGCGGCGGCGTCAAGGAGGAGCGGGGTGATGTCCTTGAAGACGATTCCCTGCCTGGGGAAGTCAGGAATGTCGCGGATGCGGGCGCGCAGGTCTACGGGCACTACTTGGCGATCTTGCGCAGGTCGCGGATGAGCAGCAGGTGCTTGAGGTGGGTGGTCACCGAGGCCAGATTCTCCAGCGCCTCGACGGCCTCCTTGCGCCGCTCGGGGTTTCGGGACCGGAGCGCCGGGGCGAGGATGCTCTGGAGCAGGGCGGCCTCGCGATCGGCGGAGGTGCGAAAGACGCGCAGGTTACGGCCGCCGACGCCGTACTTCGCAAGCTCGTTGACCGACCTGATGATCTCGCGCTCGGTCTCGTCGAAGTAGCGGACGCCCGACCTCGTCTCCCCCTTGATGACGCCGAACTCGACGAGCTCGTTGACGAGCTTGGGGTCAGCGCCGGTGTCCTCGACGACGTCCGCGAGCGAGTACAGCGCACCCGGGTCGCGGGCGGTGACCATTGCGCGCCTGACCGTGCGCCCATCGCTCGATCCCACGTCGGGCTCGGAGCGACCTCCCGCGAGCTCCTGGCGGATCACGCGCAGCGGGAGGAACTCGTCGCGCTGCAGGCGCAGGATCGTCCGCAGTCGCTGCACGTCAGCCTGCGTGTAGAGCCGGTAGCCACCCTGGGTGCGCCTCGGCGCCAGGAGCTTCTGATCCTCGAGGTAGCGGATCTTCGAGATCGAGATCTCGGGGAATTCCTGGATCAGCGACTTGCAGACCGCGCCGATGGTGAGCGACTTCTGCCGGGGGCGCCCGGGATCCGCATCGGGCGGGTCTGGGAGCTCCACGTCGGGTCTCCCGGTCTCGGAGGAAATGGCCATCAGCGACTCAGGAAGGCCAACTTGTACTTGCCGATCTGGAGCTCGTCGCCGTCGCTGAGCTGATGGGACTCGATCCGCTGGCGGTTGACGTAGGTGCCATTCAGCGACCCGCAGTCGTCGAGGTGATACGCGCCGGCGCGGCGGACGAGGATCGCGTGGTCGCGGGACACGGTCACGTCGTCGAGGAAGATGTCCGAGTCGGGGCGCCGGCCGACGGTGAGGCGATCGCCGGTGACCGAGAAGCTCTCCCCCGAACGCCCGCCGCCCGCACGGATGACCAGGGTGGCGCCGCGCTCAGCGAGAGATTCGGGCGCCAGCGGCTCCATGTCGCCCGTCTCACCGACCCGGTAGGTCGCGGTCGTCGCGTCGGCCGGCGATTCGCTCTGCTCGAGGTAGGCGCCGCAGCGCTGGCAATAGTTGGCCCCCTCGGCGTTGGCGAACCCGCACTCGGGACAGTGTTGGGCCACCGTGACCTCAACGGTCCTACTCGCTACCACCGGCTCCACCGGTGGGGCTGTCGGTGGGGACGCGCCCGGCCAGGATGTCACTGAGCTTCTGAATATCCGCGCCGGAGATCACATCCTCCCCGCCCTCGTGCTGCTTCTTACGACGATTTACGAGTTCGGCACGCAGGATGTCGATCTTCCCGTGCAGGATCCGGCGCTTATAGGAGATCTCCATCTCCTCTTCAGTGAGCTGGCCGATGACGTCCTTGAGCTCTTGGTCCGTCAGCGAGCCGAGGTCGGGAAACGTGTCCATTCGCTGTGTCCTCCGGTCCGGGGCTAGGCTGAATCGGCGAGTATAGTCGCAGTAGTCATAGGGTCAAGCTGAGCTTGAGGGTCAGGCCGCTGACCGTCCCAGGATCATTTGTCGGTCGAGCTGCCCTATTGCCCCACGACCGGCCCACCTGCGCGCGTCTCAGCAATGCCACGTCGAACGTACAGCACCGTGGCCCAGAGCGCCAGGGTCATCCCCAGATAAAGCATCGCGAGGGCGATCACATGCAGGCCCGCCATGGCGAAGAAAGGTGCGCCCATGGTCGGGGCGACTCCGATCCGGCCGGGCCAATTGATCTTGAGCTCGAGCCCGCGCTGCAGGCCGTAGCGGCTCAGACCGAGCATGAACAGCTCCCGGGCGATGATCACGGCGATCGCCCACCGCGGCAGCAGCGAGAAGCGCCACGCCACCGCCATTCCCGAGATGACCAGCAGCCGGTCGACGATCGGGTCGAGGATCGCTCCGAGCCGGCTGTACTGCCCGGTCAGCCGGGCCACGAAGCCGTCGAGGTAGTCCGCCCATCCGATCGCGGCGAAGAGGATCACAGCGAGCGCGTCCTGGCCGCGGTGGCTCGAGAGGGCAACGGCGAGAAAGACCGGGATCCCCGCCAGGCGGACGAAGCCGATCGCATTGGGCAACGTCCATGGGTTGAGCGCCTGGCCCGAGAGGGTCGCCGGCGGCGGAGGGCCGGAACGGTCGAGGCCGAGCAGTCGCCGGTTGTTCAGCCTCCCGGGCATGGCGCCCGATCAGGGCAGCTCGCGCCACGCGCCGGCGATGGCGGCCGCCGCGGAGTCCACCGGCAGGGTGGTGGAGACCTGGCCACGCCGGACCTGTGCCTCGATCTCGCCGCTCGCCAGCGAGCGCTTGCCGACGGTCAATCGCAGCGGACAACCGAGGAGCTCGGCGTCGGCGAACTTCTCGCCCGTTCCTGCATCGCGATCGTCGTAGAGCACCGAGAGCCCGAGCGCCCCGAGCTCCTCGTAGAGGCCGTCGGCGAAGCTGCGCTCCTCGCTCCCCTCCCGCCCGAGCACCACGATCTCGATGTCGAAGGGCGCGATCGACCGCGGCCAGGAGATTCCCTGCTCGTCGGCGTACTGCTCGACCGCCGCCGCGGCGATCCGTGCCGGGCCGATCCCGTAGGAGCCCATCCAGATGAGCTGGGACTGTCCGTGCTCATCGAGGTAGGTGGCATCCAGGCGCTCGGAGTAGCGGGTCCCGAGCTTGAAGATGTTCCCGACCTCGATCGCCGGCTCGATGCGGACCGGGTGGCCGCCCACCGTGTCGCCCGAGACGACCGAGCGGACGTCCACCCGCTCGAAGGCGAAGTCCCTACCGGGCTCGACCCCGCGCAGGTGCATCGCGGAGGCGTTGGCACCGGTCACGTAGCCCCCGTCGTGCACGCCGGCGTCGAGGAGGATCGGAAGCTCGACGCCGACCGGTCCGATGAAGCCCGGCGGTCCGATCCGCTCGGCGACCTCCTCGGCCGTGGCCGGCCGGTAGTCCGACTGGAGCGCGAGGCGGAGCTTGATCTCGTTGATGCGGTGATCGCCGCGCAGGATCACCACGCGAAGCTCGCCACCCTCGAGAACGACCGGGTAGGCCTTGAGCAGCGCGCCGTCCGGGACCCCGAGGGCGCCGGATACCTGGGCGACCGTGGTCAGGCCCGGAGTCGAGACCTGCACCGGCGCCTCCAGGCGGGGTGGCAACTCCACCGCCTGGGCGTCGGCGGCGGCGATCTCCATGTTCGCGGCGTAGCCCGGAGCGAGCGCGATCTCGTTCTCTCCGGCCGGGCACGGCGCCATGTATTCGTGCGCTCCGAATCCCCCCATGTACCCGACGTCCCCCTCCACCCGGTACCACTCCAGACCGGAGCGATCCATGATTCGGTCGTAGGCGGTGACATGCTTCTCGTAGGCGACGTCGAGGCCCTCGCGGTCGCGGTCGAAGGTGTAGGCGTCCTTCATGATGAACTCGCGGGTGCGCAGGACCCCGGCGCGCGGCCTCGGTTCGTCGCGCTCCTTGGTCTGGATGTGGTAGAGGATCAGGGGGAGGTCGCGGTATGAGCGGACGATCTGGGCGACGTGCCCGGTGACGATCTCCTCGTGCGAGAGGGCGAGCACCATGTCGGCGTCGCGGCGGTCCTTGAGCTTGAACAATTCGTCGATCGGATAGCGGCCGGTGCGCCGCCAGGGCTCGGCCGGGTTGAGCACGGGCATGAGCATCTCGTGCGCCCCGATCGCGTCCATCTCCTCACGCACGATCTGGGCGACGCGCTCGTGCACACGCCACCCTGCCGGGAGCCACGACCACAGGCCGGCGCCAACCTGGCGGATCAACCCGGCGCGGACCATGAGCTTGTGCGAGATCGCCTCCGCGTCGGTGGGAGGCTCGCGCTCGGTGGGCAGGAAATAGTTGGAAAGGCGGGTCATGGGAACACTGGGGTAGAGGCGGCTTAAGGCTCAGCTTGCGACCGAGCCGTGAAGCGTATCCGCGCGAGCCGCTCGCGCGCTTCTGATAGAACGCCATTCGACCCCACCCGAAGGAGCATCGATGGCCTACGAAGTTCCGCCCCTGCCCTATGACTATGCCGCACTGGAGCCTCATATCGACGAGGCGACCATGCGCGTACATCACGATAAGCACCACCAGGCCTACGTAGATAAGGCCAACGCCGCGCTCGAGGGCACGGAGTGGGCCGACAAAACAGTGGACGAGGTGCTGCAGAACCTCGACGCCCTGCCCGAAGACAAGCGCGGCCCGGTCCGCAACAACGGCGGCGGCCATTACAACCACTCCCTGTTCTGGCAGTGGATGTCGCCCAACGGCGGCGGGGAGCCCGATGGCGCCCTGGCCGCCGCGATCGACGCCGCGTTCGGATCCTTCACGGACTTCCAGGCCAAGCTCAAGGATGCCGGCGTGAACCGCTTCGGCTCGGGTTGGTCCTGGCTCGTCCACGATGGATCGGGTCTGGCGGTCCTCTCCACGCCCAACCAGGACAGTCCGATCAGCGCCGGCCAGATGCCGCTGCTCGGCGTGGACGTCTGGGAGCACGCCTACTACCTGAAGTACCAGAACAAGCGCCCGGACTACATCGACGCGTGGTGGAACGTGGTCGATTGGTCGACGGTGGCCGAGCGGTTCGCCGCCGCCGGCGGTTAGACCGAGCGCCGCCCACGGGGGGCTCGTAGCGCGACGGAGTGGAGCGACACCGCTCCGTTCGCGCTACCCTCGTGTTCGTCATTCTGGGGACGGGCACGGGGTCCCCACGTCCGCTCAAACAGTCAACGGCCCCGGGGATTCGACCCTGAGGGGGTCCGCCCCGAAAGGGAATTCGCATGCCGTCGTCAACGTCACGCCCGCTGACCCGTTCACGCGCCGTCCTCCTGGCGGTGCTGGCGCTACTCGCCCTCGCCGTCATGCTCCGCGTGGCCCCTGCTGCCCGTGCGGACCAGACCCAGCGCTCGGTCATGATGGACGACAACCTGCTCGTCTACTCGGCCAATCCGACGCGCGAGGCCACGCTGGCATCGATGAAGAGCCTGGGGGTGACTGCGGTCCGCGCCACGCTGCTGTGGAGCGTCGTCGCCCACGGAACCAAGAACCCGGCGACCCACCACCGCTTCAATCCCGCCAACCCGGCCGATTACCCGAAGGGCGCGTGGACGAACTATGACCAGCTCGTCGTCGATGCGCAGGCCGTGGGGATCCAGGTGTACTTCGACGTCACCGGCCCCGGGCCGTCCTGGGCGATGGGCAAGACGAGCGACCCGACGGAGAAGCCGAGCTACATGCCCAACATCGGGCAGTTCGGGAAGTTCGTCGAGGCCGTGGGCACGCGCTACTCGGGGAAGTATCACGGCCTGCCCAAGGTGAGCCTGTGGTCGATCTGGAACGAGCCCAACCAGGTCGGCTGGCTCTCGCCTCAGGGCGTGTACAACAGCCAGCTCCACGAGGTTCTCCCCTACTCCCCGATCCTCTATCGCGAGCTGTGGTACGCCGCCCGGGGCGCCCTCAATCGCACCGGCCACAAGCACGACACCGTCCTCGCGGGCGAGACGGCGCCGCTCGGCAGCCCACCGCAGAACGGTCGCACGCCAATGCGCCCCGCCCTGTTCATTCGCGAGTTCTTCTGCGTCAACAGCCACCTGAAGCCACTCACCGGCCTGCAGGCGAGCGTCCGCGGGTGCGGCATCTTCAAGCGCTACGGGCCGATCAAGGCGAGCGGCTGGGCCCACCATCCCTACACCAAGGCGCAAGCGCCGACGTGGAAGGACAAGAGTCCCGACTCGATCGTCATTGCCAACATCTCCGCGCTCCCCAAGCTCCTCGACGGGATCGCCAAGAACACCCACCGCGTGGCGAGCAGGCTCCCCGTATGGATCACCGAGATGGGTTACGAGACCAAGCCGCCGGATCCCTACCGCGGCGTGTCGCCCGCCGACCAGGCGGCCTACATCAACGAGACCGACTGGATGGCCTACCGCCAGCCCCGGGTGGCGGCGGTGACCCAGTTCCTCTTCCAGGACACCGGTCCCAACACCCATTACAAGAAGACCGCGCGCGGCTACTGGGACACCTACCAGTCGGGGCTCGAGTACGGGCCCGGCAGCGGCTATCCCATCGGTACCCACAAGCAGGCCTACAACGCCTACGCGATGCCGATCTGGATCTCGACGACGGGACCGGCTTCGAACCCGGAGCTCGAGCTCTGGAGCCAGGTGCGCTTCACGGCGTCCTCGGTGCCCACGACCGACGAGGTGTTCTTCCAGTTCGCACCCAAGGGCAGCAGCACGTGGACCACCGTCACGCCCGCGGAGACGCCGAACTCGGCCGGCTTCGTCAACGTGGACGTTCCCGAGAACGCCTACGGGGTTCCGGGGACCTGGAGAGCCGTGTGGATCGGCGGGCCCGGCATCTACTTCGTCAGCCGGGACGACTCGTACTCGAGCTGACCGGCGGAGCCGGGAGCTCCAGCCGCCGACCCGAGTTCGTGTAGACGTGGAGGTCAGCAGCCAGCTTCCGCTATCCGCGCGACGCTGCAAGCGCGTCGTGCCGACGTCGTTCGTCGACGCGCGCCTCGGCTTCGCCGCCATCGTGGTACTGGCGATCGCGCTGCGCTTCGTGGCCATCGGCCAGCACTGGGGGACCGACGACGGCTACTCCTATCTCGTCGCCTCCTCACCGAACGCCCACGTGTTCCTGGCGCGGCTGGCGGCGTACGAGAACACCCCCCCACTCTCGTACCTGGTGCTCTCGCTGCTCCCGAGGAATCACAGCGCCTGGATGCTCGTCCCCGCCGCGGTCGCGGGCACCCTTGCCTGCATCGTCCTCTACCGCGCTCTGCGGCAGCCCCTGGGCGCCGAGGGGGCACGGATCGCCGCCCTCGCGCTCGCGGTGGCGCCCTTCCACATCAGCTACTCCAACCTATCCCGGGGCTTCATGCTCGCGGACCTCGCCCTGCTCGTGGCCCTCTGGGCCGTGCTCAAGCTCAGCGCTCAGGAGACTCGGCGCTGGTGGGCGGTCTACCTCTTCGCCGCCGTCGTGGCGATGTACACCGAGTACTACTCGGCAATCTTCCTCATCGCCCTGGCCGTTACCGCGCTCTGGCTCGGAGCGCCGAGGCGCCGGCACATGGCCATCCTCGGTCCCCTGCCGGTGCTGAGCATCATTCCGTGGATTGGGCAGATCGTGCGCGGTGAGCACGCCGTGGGCAAGACGAAGCTCGCGACGCCGTTCTCGGGGCCGTCTCCGGGCAGCTTGCGCGAACTCACGGTGACGCTCGCCTTCGGGGCCAACGGTGGCACGGGCAACATCGCCGGCCAGTGGCTCGAGTTCGCCCTCATCCTCGCGCTCGCCGTCGCGGGCTGGCTCGTGCTGCGCCGGATCCTCGCCGACCGGGGCGGACGCTGGCGCTACACGATCCTCCTTCTCGCCGGAACCGGAGTCCTGACGCTCGTCGGACACGCGATCGCGCCGGTCGTCGGCGTCCAGCTCTTCACCGCGCGCTACCTGACGATCCTCATCCCCCTGGCGGTCGCGCTCGCGGCCGCGGCCGTCGTCGGTTCGGGCAGGAGATGGCCGGTCCTTCTCACCAGCCTCGCGCTCGTCGCCGCCGGCGCGGTGGACTTCGGGCTGCGCTATCACCATCAGTGGGAGCCCGACCTGCGGCCCGTGCGCCTCGCCGCCATCGCCATGCACCCGAAGACCGTTCTCACCGACAATCCCGATGTCGTCTACTACCTGGGATCGCTCCACCCAGAGCTCGATCGACCGTTCAACCTGGGTCGGGGACGGGCGGCGACGTGCGCGCGACCCTGCCTGATCGTCGACGACGTGAACAGCGCCTTCGGGAAGCCCCGCCCGCCGGTTCCCGGATCGCGCACCGTGGTCGGTTCCTTCGCCCTGACCCTCGAGCCGTGAGCGTGCGCGTCCGCCGCCTGATCCCCACCCTGCTCTGCCTGCTCTGCCTGGCGGCTGTCCTCGGCGGCCCCGGGGCGGCTCGTGCGCTCGCGTCCAAGAGCCAGTTCGCCACCGTCGAGGATCCGACCTACCTGCTCGGCAGCGAGGCGGTGCGCGAGCAGACGCTGGACGAGCTGCAGTCCCTTGGCGTGCAGGCGATCCGGATGACCATGTACTGGCAGTACGTCGCCCCGAGCCCTGACGCGACCCGGATTCCGAGCTTTGACCAGACCAGCCCCGCCAGCTACAGCTGGGGGTCCTACGGGTCGCTTGCCGACGACGTTCACGCCCGCGGCATGCGCCTGCTCATCGACGTCACCGGTC
>DATCEM010000082.1:0-3508 GCA_036510175.1 Solirubrobacteraceae bacterium
GCTCGAACGCGCTCGTACGCGATTCGCGCCGGGCGATCCGCGCCGCTCGGGAGCAACCGGAGAAGCTGCTGGACCGGGCCGACGGGGAGCCGCTCGTCCTCGGCGTGGGTGAGGTCCTTCCCTTCGCGGCGGCGAGACGGCGTGCCTCCTCGCTGCCCATGGACGTGGCCCGGACGATCGAAGATGCCCTCGCGGCGCTTCCCCTGGATGTCGTCCACGTGCACGAGCCCTTTGCGCCGAGCGCGTCGAGCGTCGCGCTGCGCCACTCGCGCGCGCTCAACGTCGGAAGCTTCCACGCCCCCACCGAACGGATCCTCTCCACCCAGCTCGCACGGGCGCTGGTCGAGCTCCTGTTCAGCCGCCTCGACGCCCGGATCGCGAGCTTCACCGCGACGCGTGACCTCGTCCAGCGCTACTTCCCGGGCGAGTATCGCGTGATCATGCCGGGCGCCGACGCGGCCAAGCGACGGCCGCCGAGCGAGTCGGTGGAGATCGTCATGGTGGCCGAGGAGGAGCGGGCGGCGCTGCGCCTGCTCCTGCGCGCCCTGCGCGCGCTTCCCGCCGAGCCCGAGTGGCGGGCCACGGTGTGGTCCTCGCGAAAGCTCACGGCGCCCGCCACGCTTCGGCGAGACCTCGTCGATCGCGTGCGCTTCGTCGGGGCCGAGCGCACCGAGGCGGAGGTCCTGGCGAACGCGGACATCGTCGTCCTCGCCTCCGAGGGCGTGCGCCCCACGCCGGGGACGCTCGTGCGCGCCCTGGCCGCCGGGGCGGTGCTCGTCACCTCGCGCCTGGCTCCCTACGACGAGCTCCTGCGCGAGGGCGAGCACGGGCTGGAGTTCGAGCCGGGCGACGCGGTGACCCTGGCCGCTCACCTGAGCGGCCTGATCGCCGACCCGGAGCTGCGCGAGGAGCGCCGCGCGAGCGCGGCCCCGCTGCGCGCCCAGCTCTCGTGGGATCGCGTGACCGACGAGGTCGAGGGCGTCTACGCGAGCCTCACCGCCCGTCGTCACGTGCCTCCGCTCGCCGGCGCCGTGCGCAAGCGGGTTACGGCGCGGCCCTTCGTCGACGTCGACCTCCACATGCACACCGATCACTCCTACGACTGCGCGACCCCGGTCGAGGTCCTCCTCTCCCACGCGCGGATGCGCGGCCTCGGCGCCATCGCGGTGACCGACCACAACGAGGTCTCCGGCGCCCACGAAGCGCGCGCGAAGGCGAACGGCGTCAAGGTGATCGTCGCCGAGGAGGTGAAGACCGCCGATCAGGGCGAGGTCATCGGGCTGTTCATCGAGGAGAAGATCCCCCGGGGAATGACCCTCCAGGAGACGATCGCCGAGATCAAGCGCCAGGGGGGGCTGGTCTACGTGCCCCACCCGTTCGACCGCCTGCACTCGGTGCCCGACTACGAGCACCTGCTCGACGTGCTCGACGACGTCGACGCGATCGAGGTCTTCAATCCCCGGGTCGCGATCGCCGAGTTCAACGAGGAGGCCGCGCGCTTCGCCTCCAAGTACCGCATCCCTGCCGGCGCGGGCTCGGATGCGCACGTGCCCCAGGGTCTCGGCTCGGTGCGCATCCGGATGCGCGACTTCGATGGCCCGGATGAGTTCATGGCCGCCCTGCGCGACGCGGATATCGTCAGGAATCCGGCCAGTCTGCTCTACGTGCAGGCGCTTAAGTTCCTGCAGACACGGGCTTTACCGGCACCGGCGAGGCGCGCTTCGCGCGAGCGTCGCGTGCGCCGAGCGACGCGCAAGCCCTGATGCAGATGCGCCCGATGACCCGCAAGTCCTGATGCACGCGCAAGGACAAGGGGCCGCGCCGTCCAATCGAGGGGTCGTGCCCGCTACCGACGACGAGATTCGCGAGAAGTACCTCGAGCGGGCGATCCGCGAACTGAACACCCTGACCCGCGAGATCCAGTCCTGCCCGCATTGCCCGCGCGGGAACCTGATGCCCGTCCTGGGCTCCGGGCACCCGCAGGCCGACGTATTCCTGATCAAGTACTCGCCGCGCCCGGCCGAGGTCGAGGAGGGGGTCGCGTTCTACGGCCGGACCGGCAACGCGCTGATGAAGTCCCTCAAGCGCCTGCAGATCGATCCGCTCGTGGTCTACGGGACCCTGTGCGTGAAGTGCCCGGTGCTCGACCCGGTGATGGCCGATCCGGCATGCATCGCCCGGTTGGTCGAGGAGCTGGCGATCGTCCAGCCGAAGATCGTCGTGGTCATGGGCGAGGACTCGCTGGCCGTGGTCAACGACCTCGAGATCCCGCTCGCGCGGCCGCTTCAAGCCGCGACGGGAGGGCTGCAGCGCCTGACCCCGACGATCGAGGCTCTGTTCGTCCCCAGCATCGACGAGGCGCTCGACGAGGACAGCGCCAAGCGCGCCTTCTGGTCAGCGTTTCGCGTCCTCGGGCAGTGGTGGGCGGACCTGCCGCCGTACTAGGGAGCGGGTCAGATGCGCAGGACGATCTTGCCGAGCTTGCCGCCCGCGACGAAGTGCTCGTAGGCCTCGGCGACCTGATCCAGGGAATAGGTCGCGGCGATGGGCACCTTGAGGGTGCCGTCGGCGAGTAGGGGCAGCACCGAGCGCTCGACCCCGCGTGCGGTCAGCGCCTTCTCCTCGAGTGGCCGCGAG
Organism: Solirubrobacteraceae bacterium; assembly: GCA_036510175.1. GTDB lineage: Bacteria > Actinomycetota > Thermoleophilia > Solirubrobacterales > Solirubrobacteraceae > Palsa-465. The sequence goes on from DATCEM010000082.1 coordinate 2,638, forward strand.
CGAAGCGTCGAGGAGTAGATCCGCCCGCGCTTGGCCATGAGCACGGCCAGGTTGAGCTCGCCCTTCGCCCCGCCCCCGATGCCGATCACGGCGATCCTCCCGCTCGTGGCGAGCGCGCCCACGTCCTCGGCGAGGTTGGGGGCGCCCACGAGCTCGAGGATCACGTCATACGGTCCGTGCTCGCCGAAGCCCTCAGGGTCGAGCACCTCGGCGCCGAAGGCGGCCACCTGATCGCGGAGCTCGGGCCGGCGCACGGTGGCGCTAACGCGGGCGCCCATCGCGTGAGCGAGCTGCACGGCGGCCGTACCCACGCCTCCCGCGGCGCCGTGCACGAGCAGCCGCTCGCCCGCCCTCAGCCCCGCCTGGGTGCACAGCGCGTCGTGCGCGGTGGTGAACACCTCGGGCGCGCCTCCGGCCTCCTCGGAGGACAAGGCCTCGGGTACGGGCATGAGCACGCGCTCGTGCACGACGGCGAGCTCGGCCTGTGCGCCACCGCCGACGATCCCCATCACCCGGTCGCCTTCGGAGAAGCGCGTGGCCCCGGGACCGAGGGCGGCGACCTCGCCGGCCAGCTCCATGCCCGGGATGTCGGCGGGCACGCCGGGAGGCGCCGGGTAGCGCCCGCGGAGCTGAAGCATGTCCGCGCCGTTCAGGCCCGCTGCCCGGATGCGGACGAGCACCTCCCCGGTCCCGGGCTCGGGGTCCTCGCGCTCGAGCACGAGGAGCTCGCCGTCGCGAATGGTCGCCGCTCGCATCGGTCGGCGATTCTAGGGGGCGAGCGCCGGCGCCGCGGGTCCGGGGCGCACCCGGTCGAGCACCGCCACGCACTCGATGTGCGGCGTCTGGGGGAACATGTCGACCGGCTGCACGG
>DATCEM010000083.1:0-2256 GCA_036510175.1 Solirubrobacteraceae bacterium
GCGAAGGCGAGCTCCTCGGCCAGGCGCTCGGCGTCTACGCTCGACTTCAGCCCCGGTACGAGGGACGAGTGGAACCCATCGTCGGCGCCGCGGGCGAGTCGCCGGACCTGCATCCCGGTCGACCTGGTCTGAGCACCGCGCCGGGATGGCGAGCGCTGCTTGGCCGCGCGCACGGCACCTGGGGACACGACCTCGCGCAGCTCGGTCGCCTGCTCACGGGCACAGATGGGGCAGTTCTGGATGAAGCGGTTGTGTCGGCAGAAGGTGGGCATGCGGCACCACCATCCTTGCAAATCACCGGCGCGCTGCTCGCCGCAACGAATCGAGCAGGAGTCCGACGACCGCGACCGGGAGCACCCACCAGGCGGCGACGGTGCTGCCGGCCACGAGCGCCGTGACCGCGATCGCCACCACGACGCCGAGCGCCACGCGCCAGTCGTCACCGACCACGAAGTCCCAAACCGCGAGCGCGGCGCGGCTGAGCGCGGTCACGCGCTCACGCTCTCTGCCATGCCCGAGCGATCGGCGCTGACGCGGCGCAGGAGCGCGACGGTGCTGAGCGCGAGGACGGCCAGGGCGGGAATGAGCACGAGCAGCGCCGCGTCCCCGCCAGGCCACGAGGCACCCGCGCCTTCGCCGCCCCAGAACGTCCCAAACGACGTGAGCATGATCCCCACAGCGAACTTCAGCGTGTTCTCGGGAACCCGCGCGAGGGGGGCACGGGCCGCGACACCGGCGAGCACCACGAGCGCCACGGCGGCCACGGCCGCGAGGGCGGCGACGGCGATGTGATGCTGGTTGGCGCCGAAGGTGAGGACGATGAACGCCACCTCGAGGCCCTCGAGGAGCACGCCCTTGAAGGCGACGGCGAACGAGTACCCGTCGAAGGCGCCCTGCTCGAGCGCCGCCGCCCGGGCCGCCTGCGCTTCCTCGGCGAAGATCGCCTCCTCGTCATGCACGGCCTTGAGCCCCGCGGCGCGGAGGATTGCCTTGCGCAGCCACTGAAGACCGAACACGAGCAGGAGCCCGCCGACCGCGACCCGGAGCACGCCAATGGGGAGCGCCGTCAGCGCCGGGCCGAGCGCCGCCACCAGAGCGGCGAGGACGACGGTGGCGGCCCCGACCCCCGAGAGGGCGGAGGACCAGCTGCGCGTCGCGCCCACCGCGAGAACGATGGTCAGCGCCTCGACCGCCTCCACCGAGCAGGCGAGGAAGACGGCGACGGCGAGCCCGAGCTCCTGGCCGCTCACGGGATCGCTACGGGGTGTCGGGGTAGCTGGTCATTGCCGTCGCCTAAGGATCGCATGTAGGCGCTCGGCCTCTTGGGCGGGCTTGCCGTCGAAGCGCTCCTTGGTGATCCGCACGGTGGCGATCTCGGCGGCGAGCAGGTCGGCGTCTCGGTCGCGGTCGAGTTCGAACTGGTCGCGCAGGCCGTGAGTCTCCCAGCCGTCGAGCTCGATGACGAGCCTGTGCTCGGGGTAGAAGATGTCGACCTCGTATCCCTCCACGACGGTGTTGACCAAGGGCTCGGGTAGGCCGTAGCGCTCGGTGAAGAGCAGGTAGTCGTCCTCCAGGCCGGAGCGGGTGGGGAGTCGTTCGGGGCGCTCGAGGTGCTTGCGTAGCCGGTTGGCCGCCCGGGTCAGTGGGTGGCGGCCCAAGACCTCCGCGAGGTCATCGAGCCACAGGTATCGCGCGTGCCGGAGGTCATTGACGGCGCGGGCGAGGGCGGCGTCGGAGACCCGGGGGGCGTAGTCGAACACGGTGCGCGCGGGGCTGGTCACCGGGATGCCGAAGTGGACGGTCACGTCCCTCTCGGTGAGGGTCCCCGAGCGGTGGACGCGCGGACCGTTATCGCGACGGCGGCCGAAGCGCGTGGTCACCTCGAACGGCGTTCGCCAGTGCTTGGAGATCCCCCACAGGGTCGCGGCCGAGTCATGGCTGAGCACGGCCCCGGGGCCGGCCGCGAGCACGGCCGCGAGCGCGTGGGCGTGCGGCGAGACCGGAGGGTGCCCGACTGCGTACACGCCCCGATAGACGCGGTGGAGCCGGCCGATCTTGACCCGGTGGGCGATCCCGCCTTTGCTCAGCCCGAGGTCGAGGAGCTGGCGCGTGGTGATCAAGCCGTGCTGCCCGGCCGCGATGGCGGCGATCGCACGGTCGATGGTCTCCGCCACCCCGCGAAGGGCCCCCGCGACGAGGCCGTGCTGCGTTTGGGTTAATGGGCGGTCCTTTCGCAGCACGACCCCCCTGAGTTTG
>DATCEM010000084.1:0-2289 GCA_036510175.1 Solirubrobacteraceae bacterium
CCGGCTCGACTACGCGATCACGCGCGACAACAAGTACGAGCCGAACTACACGACGCCCGAGCAGCTCTCGTGGCTGGGTCTCTTCCACCAGGAAGCGGGCGGCAACTTCACGAGCTTCGGCCTCGTCAGCGGCATCAACGATCTCGCCGCTCCGGACGCGGGGGACGCGGCCGCTCCCATTCCCGAGATGAAGGCCGGGCAGAACCTGGCATGGCTCGACTTCGACCGCGACGGCGCCCTCGATCTCCTCGTCGGCGGTCGCGATCACGGCGGGGGGCGCCCGAACTACCTCTTTCGCAATACCCTCGGCGCCTCGAACCCGTGGCTCGCCGTGCGGCTGACGGGCGACGGTAGTCACGTCAACCGGGACGCCATCGGCGCGCGGGTGACGCTCCGCTTCCCGTCGTGGGCGGTCATGCGCGAGCTGAAATCGAGTCGCGGTACGTACACGTCGGCCGACACGCGCACGCTCCACTTCGGCCTCGGCACGCTCGGCTGCGACTACACCCTCGAGGTGCGCTGGCCGGACGGCACGCTGACGACGCTCGACGGGAAGACGGTGCCATCGAACCGGTTCGTGACGATCGACTACACGAACGGGCTGTCGATGCCTTGAGGGCGCCCCTTTGCTCGTCGCTCGTGCTCCTCGGGCTCGGCGCCTGCCGCTCGCATGCGGGCGTCGTGGACGCGGGCGCGCCTGCAGCGACCCCGGTCGCGGGGGTCGAGGCGGGGGCGGCGCCGTCCGTCTCGGTGACGGCGGCGCCTCCGGCTTCCGCGCCGGTCGCGACGGACTGGTGCATCAAGGGTCTCTCCGCGCTCGATGAGGAGGACTGCTACGTGCTGCCCCCGCTCGCGTCGGGCGCACCGCGGCGCCTGCTCGTCTACCTGCACGGGATCGTCCCCCCGCTGCCGGACAGCGTGCAGAAGCGCGCCTTCGAGACGGCGGTGCTCCGCGCGAGCACACGCGCGGGGGTCGCGGCGCTCATCCCGCGCGGCCAGCGGGGCCTCGGCCCGGTGGCGGGAGCGCGTGACTGGTGGGCCTGGCCGACGACCACGGCCGCCATCGTCGAGCGGACGCCGTCCTTCGTCGGGCGATGGACGGCGGCCAAGAAGAGGCTCGAAGACCTCGCCGGCGCGCCGTTCGAGAGGACCTACCTCGCAGGCTCGTCGAACGGCGCCTACTACCTCACCGCCCTCGCTCTGCGTGGTGATCTGCCGACGGCGTCCTTCCCGGTCGACGGCTTCGGCGCGATGTCGGGCGGGGCGGCCGGCGCAGCCACCGCCGCGCAGGTCGCCGGGCTCGCGCGGCGCCCGTTCTACGTGGGCTTCGGGACGTACGACGAGCAGTCGAAGACGAACGCCCGCGGGCTCGTTGGGCTTCTCACCGCGGCTCGCTGGCCGGTGCGCTCGGCGGAGCACCCGCTCGGCCACGGCGCGAACGAGGTGTACCTGGACGAGGCGTTCGCGTTCTGGGGCGAGGTGGATGGCGCGAGGTGACCCCGGGTCGCTGGCACGCCTGCGCTTTTCGACCCGGCGTCGGCGGGCGATCGCCAACGCGTGCGACGCACATCCCCCAGCAGCACCGGCAGCACTTCGGGCGGGCGGCACTAGGACTTCGACGTGCCCGCCGCGCCACCCGCAGCCGGGCTAACCCCGTTCTTCTTGCCCGTGTTCGGGTGGTTGGCCTTGCGGGTGGCCCGCACCTCCGCGCGCCCGTACCTGCTCCCGCATGCGTGGAGGACCGGTTCCCCGTTGCCGAAGGACGCCTCCTCCAGGCCTCTCTATCCGCTTCCCCATGCCGTCGTGGTCATGATCGCCCCCCTCGGAGACGGCCGGGGGCCTCCTCGTTGCCGTCGACCCATGCCCCCGGGCCCGACGCCTTGACCCAGCACACGACCGGACCCCACGACATTGACGCGCCCTCGCCGCGGAGGACACTCACCGGGCCCTGGCCACTCTCATGCAACGCCCCAGCAAGGACCGTCACCTCTTCAGCCTCGTCGGTGCGTTTGCGCTCGTCGCGGTGGTGTTCCTCGTGGCCGCCGTGGTCGCCCAGCGGGCGGCGGTGCAGATCGACTCCGAGGTCGCCGACCTCCGGAGCAACTCGCTGCCGAGCGTGACGCACCTCGCCCGGGCCCGCACCGAGATGGGCCATCTGCTGCCGGAGATCGAAGCCCTCGCCGATGTCCCGCCGGGCGGCCGGCCCGAGGCCCTCGCCCGGATCGCCAAGCTCCGCGGGGCGCTCGACGCCGACCTCGACTCGTACGTCCAGACCCCGTGGTACGCGGG
>DATCEM010000085.1:0-7294 GCA_036510175.1 Solirubrobacteraceae bacterium
GAGGAAGTACCGGTCGTGGGTGACCGCCACCACGGTGCCCGGATAGTCGCTCAGGTGGGTCTCGAGCCAGGCGACCGACTCCGCGTCGAGATGGTTCGTCGGCTCGTCGAGGAGCAGGAGGTCGGGCTGGCGCAGGAGCAGCCGGCACAGCGCCACCCGGCGGCGCTCGCCGCCGGACAGCGTCGCGATGTCGGCATCGGCGGGCGGGCAGCGCAGCGCGTCCATCGCCACCTCGAGCGTGGTGTCGAGGTTCCAGCCGTCGACGGCGTCGATCTTCTCCTGCACGGCGGAGAACTCATCCGCGTTCTCCTCGGAATAGTTCATCGACAGCTCGTTGAAGCGATCGAGCAGGGCGCGGATCTCGGCCACGCCGTCCTCGACGTTCCCGCGTACGTCCTTGGCCGGGTCGAGCTCGGGCTCCTGCGAGAGCATCCCCGCCGTGGCGGCCGGGGCGATCTGGGCGTGGCCGTCGAACTCGGTGTCGAGCCCGGCCATGATCCGCAGGAGGGTCGACTTGCCGGCTCCGTTATAGCCGAGCACGCCGATCTTCGCCCCGGGGAGAAAGGAGAGCGAGATGTCGGTCAGGACCTGCTGCGACGGCGGGTAGCGGCGCGAGAGCTTCTGGGTGGTGAAGATGTACTGGGTGGCCATGGGCGAATCCAGAGCGTAGCGGTCGCAATCTCGTGTGCCGGTGCGATAGGCTGCCCGCGTCTCGGAGCTGCCGGTTCCGAGGGGACCATGAGCGTGGAGGTAATGATGGGGCGAGTGCGGCGGTCTGTCTTCGTGGTGATGTGCGTCTGCGTGCTCGCGCTCGCGGGCTCTGCGTCGTCGGCTCTGGCCTCTGCGCGCCTGATGCGGGTGGGCGCCGCACCGCGCCTGGCGGCGGGATCGAAGGTCGTTGGCTCGTTGGCCACGGGCACCCGGATCGCCGTCACGGTGACCTCGAACCGCGCGATCCGGCGGCGCTCGCCGCCTACGCCACCGCCGTGTCCACCCCCGGCTCGAGCGTGTACCACGACTATCTCACGGTGCCCCAGTTCGCGCAGCGCTTCGGCGCGACCCCGGCGCAGATCGCGGCGGTGGAGTCCTCGCTGCGCGCCCACGGGCTCAGTCCCGGGGCGGTGACCGCGAACGCGCTCTCGCTGCGCGTGACGGCGACGGCGGGGCAGCTCGCGCAGGCGTTCTCCACCTCGTTTGAGCGCGTGACGGTGACGGGAGGGCGGACGGCGTTCGCCAACACCTCGGCGCCGGCGCTCGATCCGAGCGTGGCCGGTGATGTAGAGGGGGTCATCGGGCTCGACTCGCTGTCGCTGCCGCATGCGGAGGGGCTGCACTCGAGCGCCGCGCACGCCCGTAGCGCGGTGACGCCGCGGGCCGCCAGCTTGGCGGCGCCGCACGTCGCCACCGGGGGACCGCAGCCCTGTGCGGACGCGAAGGCCGCCACCCCCGCAATTTCCGGCGACCTCGCGTACACGGCGGACCAGATCGCTTCCGCCTACAGCTATCCGGCGCTGTACGCGGCCGGTGACTTCGGCGCGGGCCAGACGGTTGCCATCTTCGAGCTCGAGGGGAACTTCCCGGCGGATATCACCACGTTCCAGAGCTGTTACGGGACGAGCGCGCCGGTGAGCTATACCGCCGTGGACGGCGGGCCTCCCGCGCCCGTGTCGGGCACCGATGGTATCGAGACCGAGCTCGACATCGAGACGGTGATCGGGCTGGCGCCGCGGGCGAACATCGACGTCTATCAGGCCCCGAACAACACCGACGCCAACGCGATCGACGAGTACAGCGCGATCATCACCGCTGACACCGCCAAGGTGATCTCGACCTCCTGGGGGCAGTGTGAGTCTGGAATGCCGCAGACCGACGCCGACTCTGAGAACACGCTGTTCCAGGAGGCCGCGACGCAGGGCCAGTCGATCTTCGCCGCGTCCGGCGACTCTGGCTCGGAGGGCTGCTACTACCCATACGGCTCCTATCCCGACTATGACGACAGCATCCAGGTCGACGATCCGCCGAGCCAGCCGTTCGTGACCGCGGCCGGAGGCGCGGAGCTCGACGCGCTCGGTCCCCCGCCGACCGAGACCACGTGGAACGACTCCGCCACCAGCTACGGCGCCGGCGGCGGTGGGATCTCCTCCTTCTGGGACATGCCCTCCTATCAGGTGGGCGCGCCGTCGTCGCTGAACGTGATCAACGCCGACTCGTCGGGGACGCCGTGCAGCGCGGCGAGCGGCAGCTACTGCCGCGAGGTCCCCGATATCTCCGGCGCCACGAGCGTCGAGGGCGAGTGGGCGCTCTATTACCAGGGGTCCTGGTTCGGGGAGTGGGGCACGAGCTGGGCCGCGCCGCAGTGGGCGGCGCTGGCCGCGGTAGCGAACTCGTCGGCCGCGTGCGCCGGCACATCGGTCGGATTCGCCAATCCGGCGCTGTACCGGATCGCGGGCAGCAGCGACTACGCGAGCGCGCTCACCGACGTCACCACGGGCAACAACGACTACACCGCCTCGGGCAACACCAGCGGCCTCTACCCGGCGGGCACGGGCTACGACATGGCCACCGGCCTCGGGACTCCGATCGCCTCGAAGCTCGCCGGGTACCTGTGCGACCGGGTCACCGTGGCCGGCCCCGGCGCGCAGACGTCGTTCACCGGCACCCCGGTGAACGTGCCCATTCCCGGCACGAGCACGGGCGGTGCAACGCTGAGCTACACGGCGACGGGGCTGCCCGCCGGGCTCTCGATCAATCCCTCGACCGGCGTGGTGACGGGCACACCGACCACCGTCGGCAGTTCGAGCGCGACCGTCAGCGTCACCTCCTCGGACGGTCTCTCGGGGAGCACGTCGTTCAACTGGAACGTGTTCGCCGCCGCGGTCGGCGTCTCCGGGCCCGGCAACCAGGCCGGGACGGTCGGTGTCCCCGTTGCCGCCCTGCAGATCCACGCCGCCGCCGACAACGGCGGCGCCCTGACCTATTCGGCGACGGGGCTCCCCGCCGGCCTGTCGATCGCCGCCTCCAGCGGTCTCATCTCCGGCACGCCGACGACCGCCGGCGCCTCGACGGTGACCGTCAAGGCCACCGACGCCACCGGCCCGTCCGGGAGCACCTCGTTCACCTGGGCGGTCGCGGCGGCCGCGAGCTTCTCCCACGAGTCGCTTTCCGGGCTGAGCAGGGGCAAGCCCAAGCTATCGTTCACGGCCACGGCGGCCACCGGTGCCCCGTCGACCAAGACGATAGTCATCGGATTGCCCAAGGGCCTGAGCTTCTCGAGCAAGGCCAAGCACCTCGCGAAGGGCATCGTGGTCAAGGGTTCCGGCGGTAAGCGCGTGAAGTTCACCGCCAAGGTGAGCCGCGGCAAGCTGACCATCACCCTCAAGACCCCCGAGTCGAAGGTGACGGTGACCATCTCCGACGCCGAGCTCTCGGAGAGCAAGAGCCTGAAGAAGCGGGTTGTCCACAAGCACGTCAAGTCGCTCTCGATCGTCGTGAAGGCGACCAACGCGGGCAAGATCACGACATCGATCGTGGCGCCGATCAAGGAGTAGCCGGGTCCGAGCCGGCCCGGCACGCGGCCGGCTCGGCCTCATCAGCGCCTGATCGGCGATCAGCCGCTACCCTGCGGCGTCGCTTCATGCTCTGGAGGCTCCTGATGTCCCGCGTGCCCCGCACGCTCGCGCTGGCCGCGTGCGCCACGGCGGCTGCCGCTGCCCTCACGCCCGGACCGGCTGCTGCTGCGTCCCCGCACGGGATTCGCGTCGGCTCGGTGGCGGCGCCCGCCTCCTCGCAGGTCCTCGGCGCGCTGCCGGACGCCACCAAGCTCCATGTCACCGTGGCGCTCGCGCCGCGTGATCCGGCGGCCCTCGCCGCGTTCGCCAGCGCGGTGTCGACCCCGGGGTCGGCCGTCTACCGCGACTACATCTCCCCGGCCCAGTTCGCGCAGCGCTTCGGCCCCACCGCGGCCGAGATCGCGTCGGTCCGCGCGTCGCTGCGCGCGCACGGCCTCGACCCCGGGGCCGCGAGCGCGAACGGCCTCGCGATCCCGGTGACCGCGAGCGCCGGCGTGCTCGCCGACGCGTTCTCGATCTCCTTCGCCCGCGTGCTCGCCCCGGGCGGGGGCGTCGCCTTCGCGAGCCGGGCGGCTCCGCTCTTCGATGCGAGCGTCGCGCGCCTCGTGCAGGGCGTGGTCGGACTCGACACGACATCAGTGCCACAGCCCCTCGCGCTGCGGTCGCACGGGAGCCGCAGCGTCCCGCTGACCGCGTCCCACGTGGTGACCGGGGGTCCGCAGCCCTGCGCCGCCGCGACCGCGGCCGCGCCCGGCCAGCAGGCCTACACGGCCGACGAGATCGCCTCCGCCTACCGCTTCTCGGGCCTGTACGCCGAAGGCGACGAGGGCGCGGGCCAGACCGTGGCCATCTACGAGCTCGAGCCCGATGATCCCAATGACATCGCGGCCTACCAGGCGTGCTACGGGACGGCCGCTTCGGTTTCCTACATCCCGGTCGACGGCGGCGCGGGGACGGGTGCGGGGACGGGCGAGGCGGCGCTCGACATCGAGGATCTCATCGGCCTGGCCCCGAAGGCCAACTACATCGTCTACCAGGGCCCGAACTCGAACTCGGGCTCGCCCGGGGCGGGGCCCTACGACACCTACGCCGCGATCATCAGCCAGGACCGGGCGAAGGTGATCTCGACCTCCTGGGGGCAGTGCGAGCCGATGGAGGGATCGGCCGACGCGATTGCCGAGAACACGCTCTTCGAAGAGGCCGCGTCGCAGGGTCAGACGATCGTCTCGGCCGCGGGCGACGACGGCGCCCAGGACTGCTACGTGGCGGGACAGAACCTCGACACGGCGGCAGCCGTCGACGATCCCTCGAGCCAGCCCTACGTCACCGGAGTGGGCGGCACCACTCTCGCCGCCCTGGGGCCGCCGCCCTCGGAGGCGGTATGGAACAACGGCGGCGGTCTCGGCGCCCTGCTCGGGTCGAGCGCGGGCGCCGGCGGCGGCGGCATCTCGACCTTCTGGAAGATGCCCAGCTACCAGTCCGATGCGCCGTCCTCGCTCCACGTGACCAACGGGAGCTCCACCGGGACGCCGTGCGGAGCATCGGGCGGCGCCTGCCGGGAGGTCCCCGACGTATCCGCGGACGCCGATCCCTACACGGGCTACCTGACGTACTACGAGGGAGCGTGGAGCGGGATCGGCGGCACGAGCGCCGCCGCTCCGGTGTGGGCCGCGCTGATGACGCTCGCCGACGCGTCGCCCGCGTGCAGCGGCAGCTCGGTCGGGTTCGCGAATCCCGCCCTGTACCGCACGGCGGGGAGCTCGGAATACGCGAGCTATTTCGACGACGTGACGGCAGGGAACAACGACTTCACCGGGTCCAACGGCGGGCAGTTCGCCGCCGGCCCGGGCTACGACATGGCCTCGGGGCTCGGCAGCCCGATCGCCTCGACGCTCGCGGTCGCGCTGTGCGAGACGGTGACCGTCACCAACCCGGGGACGCAGGTCTCCACCCTGGGCCGGAGGACGAGCCTGCATATCACCGGTACCGACGCGGGAAACTCGGCCCTCACCTACCGCGCGACCGGGCTGCCGGCGGGGCTGGCCATCGACGAGGGAACCGGCGTGATCAGTGGAACGCCGACCACTCCAGGAACCTCGAAGGCGATCGTCCAGGCGACCGATACCGGCGGGAGGACGAGCAGCACGTCGTTCTCATGGACGATCCGCTTCGCCACCGTGCTCTCCTCCTCGCCGCCCCTGGCTCGATGCTCGGTGCCGTTCCGGCGACAGGCCACCCATCAGGCCGGAGCGCTCCGTCTCAGAGGCAGCCTGCGCCGGGGGTCGGTAACGGTAACCGACGCCCGCGGCACGCTGGTGGCGGTCAAGCTCTCGGGCACCATGGTGACGGTCAGCGCGGGCAAGAAGGTGCTGGGCACGGTCACCGCGGCGACCGGCGGGCTGCGCGAGGTCTCGCACTCGGCCGAGCAGATCGAGCTCGCCTCCGGCGATCGCCATTTCCGACTCGTCGTCGGCTACGACGGGGGCAAGGGAACGGTCGTGCTCGCCAAGGGCCTCGCGTGCTCCTACTTCGCCTCGCGCGGCCAGAGGCTCGCGACACGGTCGGGCCGCTCCGCCCACGGGAAGCTCTATCTCGTGACCTCGAACGGCGCGGCGGTCGCCGGTGCCGCCGTCTCGCTCACCGATGGGAGCCGCACCATCAACGTGCGCACGGGGCATTCTGGGCAGGCCTCGTTCACGCTCGCCAAGGGCCCGAACCGGTCGATCCGCGCCGCCTACGCGGGCGGGGCCGATCTTGCGCCCGCGGGCAACACCTTTCAGGTACACAACCAGCGATGAGGGCGGTCGGCGAGCGCTCCACGCGAGACCTGATGCGGTCCCGCTAACGTAGTCGGGTCATGCCCCGGATCCTCGATGTAGAGCAGGCGCTCCTGCTCCTTGAGCTCGAAGCGCCGTTCGACAAGCGCACCGTCCAGCTCGCGCGCCGGCGGATGGCCAAGCGCTGGCATCCCGACATCGCCCCGCCCGGCCGCCAGCACGAGCACCAGCGCCACCTGCAGGCGATCAACGAGGCCGCGGACGAGCTCGAGCGGCTGGCCGAGACCTCCCGCGGCGGTCGCGTCACGCGCAGCGCGGTCAAGGTGTCGGTGGCCGCCACCCGGCGGGCGCGTGCCGAGGAGGGCAAGCGCGCCTACGAGGCCGAGCAGCGCAGCCGCGCGGCGGCCGAAGACCGCTCGCGCAACGACCCCTTCGGCTCACGGGTGCCCGACCACTCGGTCGTCCACAGCTACGCGCGCTGCCTGTCCTATCCCGAGTGGGGCGTGGGCACGGTGACCGGCATCTACTTCTCCGGCGACGAAGACGACGTCAAGCAGTGGGCGCGGGTCACCTTCAGCGTCGGGGTCCGGACGATCCCGGCGGGTTCGCTCGAGTTCGTCGACTTCTCCCAGCCCGACGCATCCGCGGACCGGGTGCAGCGCTTCATGACCGCCGCCCAGCACGCCCTCGCCGAGGGCAACCCTGAGCTCGCTGCCCGGCGGCTCATCTACGCGCGCGACGCCGACCCCTCGAACGCGATGGTCTTACGCCTGCTCACGGTGTCCTTCTGGCAGTCGGGGAACCTTCCCGCCGCCGCGCGCACGGTCCGTGACTGGGCGCGGGTGGATGTCGAGCGCCCGACGCCCGAGCGCTACGCCTCGCGTATCTACGCGGACATGGGCGCCATCGACCTGGCGGCCGAGGCGGCGGCGCGGGCCGCGGCTCGGG
>DATCEM010000086.1:0-3076 GCA_036510175.1 Solirubrobacteraceae bacterium
ACCTGCGTGAGCGAGGCTCCGGTATCTGGGATCCACCGCGCGCTCTTGCGATCCAACGTCGCCGTCACCACTGGCAGCACCATGTGACCTCGGCGATAGACCCGCATCGGTACTGCCCGGCCCCTGGACGGATCACTGGCGCCGAGCGTCATGCGCCCAGAGGAGAAGTTGATCGAGACCCGCCCGAAGCTGGAGAGCACGTCGGATCCGAGTTGGCCGCCGTAGGTAACGCCGTCCACCGAATGCACGCTGCCCTCCGACACCGGCGCGCTGAGGACCTGTGTCGTGGGCAGTGTGTGCCCGGCGATACTCCACGAACGCATGGTCACCGGCTGAGCCCTCACCGGGCAGCCGATCGTCTTGAGCGAAATCGGGCTACCGTCCTCGGGAAGGCCGAGTGCCGATACCACCGTCGAGGTCACCGTGGTCTGGGCGGCACCGGTATCGACCACGAAGGCGTAGGGCTTGCCTTGAATCGTGATCATGGCGAACGTCGCCACGCTGCTCCGCAACGAGCCGAGCTTGGCAAGCTGCACCACCACGGCCAAGTGCCCGACCCGCGCCTTGGCTGGCCCCGGGGAACTGCTGCCGCAGCCCGCTGCCGTGAGCAACGTACCGAGCAACCCAACCGCGAGCACGCCGCGCCCAAAGTACCGGCCTCTCGGACCATTTCCAAACAGCGTCACCAGAGCCCTCGGGAGCCCAAGCGGCCCCGTCGTGCACGAGCGCGGCTCCGCGCCAAGCGCGACCACGTCAACGCGCCGACCAGCACGATCGCGACACTGGCCGAAGCGAACAACGCCTGGCGGTGGATCTCAGCGGCCCAGCCAAACCCGAACATCCACAGGCCTCCCGCCGCCAAGTCAAACACGCCAGAGATCGGCGTCGCGACCCGGTAGAGACGATTCCCCACTATGCCCGCTACGACCAAGACCGTCAGGATCCCGACCAGCACCGGCACCAGCGCAACGCCACGCTGATGATCGGACAATGGTGCGAGAACCAGCCCCGCGAGGATGACGATCGTCGTGGGCACAGTTGTCCACAGCACAAGTCGCGCCACCCGCAACGACGCGGCCTCGGCTCGCTCGTCCCGTTCGCCTCGCAACCGACGTCCGACGCCCCGCCAGGTCTCACACAGCCTCATCGCCGCACTCCCTTCATGGACGCATGACCCTCACGAGCCATCGCAATCGCCGCCTCATCGTCGGCGGCGAGCGAGAACAGATCCTCCACGACAACCCCCAACAGCAGGGCCAATCGAAGAGCCAGCACGGTCGAGGGGTTATACCCGCCGCCCTCCAGCTCAACCACGGTCTGGCGACTGACCCCAGCCGCGTAAGCCAGTCGTTGCTGGGTCCACCCCTCGGCACGACGCACGCGCCCGACCGAGCTCTGCAAGGGAACAGCCAACCTGCTCACATAGTCAAGTTTACCCGACATCCCCGCTCACGAAACTCGGGGCAACACAACAGTTGGTCGAGCTACCGCGCTCAACGGCGCCTTGACCCGTGAATCCACATCCTCCTAGAATGTGAATCCGCATTCACCGAAGGCGAGGACAAGGGAGAGCTGATGGCCACGATCGACGTCACCGACCCCGCGCGCGAGGTCCTCAACCAGGCGCCGCCGCTCCAGCCGATCGACCTGTTCGAGGCTGACCTCGCGCTGCGCGAGGCGCTCGAGCGCGAGGGTGGCGGCTGGGGGGTCGACCGCGCGCACGAGGCGGGCACCGCCGCCGGCAGCGTCGCCGCGCTCGAGCACGGCCGCCGCGCCGAGCGCAACGAGCCCATCCTCCGCACCCACGACCGCTACGGCGCCCGGATTGACGAGGTCGAGCTCGATCCCTCGTGGCACTGGCTCCTGCGCGGGGCGATCGAGCGCGGTCTCCACGGCTCGCCGTGGCGTGAGCCGCGCGCGGGCGCTCATGTGGTTAGGGCGACGACCTTCATGCTCTGGTCCAACGCCAACGCCGGGGTCATGTGCCCGGTCTCGATGACCTATGCCGTCGTTCCCGCGCTGCGCCAGTCGGCGCCGGAGATCGCCGCCGAGTGGGAGCCGCGCCTGACCAGGCCCGACTACGCTCAGGGCGCGCTCGCGGGAATGGCCATGACCGAGCGCCAGGGAGGCTCGGACGTGCGCGCCAACATCACGCGCGCGGAACCGGTCGGCGAAGGCGTCTACGAGCTTCACGGACACAAATGGTTCTGCTCCTACCCGCCATGCGACGTCTTCCTCGTCCTCGCCCAGGCGCCGGCGGGTCTCTCGTGCTTCTTCGCCCCACGCGGGCCGGGGATGGAGTTCCAGCGCCTCAAGGACAAGCTCGGGACCCGCTCGCTGCCCTCCTCGGAGGTCGAGTTCCGCGGCGCGCGCGCGTCGCTGGTCGGCGAGGAGGGCCGGGGCATCAACGCGATCATCCGGATGGTCAACCACACCCGCCTGGACTGCCTGATCGGCTCGGCGAGCGCGATCCGCCGTGCCACCGTCGAGGCGCTCCATCACGCCCGGTACCGCTGCGCCTTCGGCGCGCCCCTCGTCGAGCAGCCGGCGATGCGCAACGTCCTCGCTGACCTGGCGATCGAGTCCGAGGCGGCGACCGCGGCGGCACTGCGGGTCGCGCGCAGCTACGACGGCGTTACGGGGTCGCCCGAGCCGGCGTTCCAGCGCTTCGCCACCGCGGTGATGAAGTACTGGGTGTGTAAGCGCGCCCCCGGCGTCGCCGGCGAGGCGCTCGAGTGTCTCGGGGGCAACGGCTACGTCGAGGACTCGGGGATGCCCCTGCTCTACCGCGACGCCCCGCTCAACTCGATCTGGGAGGGCTCGGGTAACGTCGCCGCGCTCGACGTCCTGCGCGCCATCGCCTCAGAGCCCGACGGCCTGCCCGCCTTCCTCGCCGAGTGCGAGCTCGCCGCCGGGGCTGACCGGCGCCTCGACGCCCATATCGTCCGCGCGCGCAAGCAGACCATCGGGCAGCGCCCGCACGACGCTGAGTTCACCGCCCGCCGGGTCGTCGAGGATCTCGCGCTCGCGCTCCAGGGATCGCTGCTCGTCCGCCACGCTCCGGCGGCGGTCGCCG
>DATCEM010000087.1:0-2693 GCA_036510175.1 Solirubrobacteraceae bacterium
GGGTAGTGGTCCTATAGGCGAAGCGACTACCGCGGACCTGAGGGGAGGGGATTCGGCGCCGCAGGGCAGTCGCGTGAGGTGGGCCGACAGTCGACGCACCGCATGCGCTGAGTGCTGCCCGGAGTGCGCATGAACGAGACGCAGGTAAAGGAGCAATGAGCGGATTTGACCGATCAAGAGAACTCAGAGCGGACGACCGGTGGGATCGTCGGAAGACTCGCCGGAAGGGTTAAGGAGGCGGCCGGGGCGATCGTCGGACACGACGGCCTCGCCCGCGAGGGACGTCTCCAGCAGGCTCAGGCCGAGGCCGAGGCCCAGGCGGCCGAGCAGGCTGCCGAGGCCCGGCAGCGCGAGGCCGAAGCGGGGCTCGTGGAGGAGCAGGTGGAGACCGAGGCTGAACGCGAGCGTCTCCAGGCGCAGGTCGCCGAGCGCGAGCGCGAGCAGCGGATCGAGGGCGACCTGACCGAGGCCGAGCTCCGGGCGCAGGCCGAGGCCGCGCAAAAGCAGACCGCTGCCGAGGCCGAGCGCAGAGCGCAGGAGTCGGCGGCGAAGAGCACCGAGGAACAGGCCGAACGGGATCGGCTTGCCGAGGCCGCGAGCGCCGTCGCGCTCGAAGCGGAGGCTCGGCGCGCCGAAGCACAGGCAGCGGCAATCGACCCTGAGGAGACCCGATGAACGTACGTGACATCCCGACAACGGCCGTCGACAGCTACCTGAAGCTCGTCCGCCTGCCCCTCGACGGGGCGATCCGCCTGCTGCCGGGGAACGGCGCCGGCGCCAAGCCCTCGGCCGAGCTCGCGCTCGACCGGGTCGACGCAACGGTACGAGCGATGATCGCCGGCGTCCTCGGCGACGCCGCCCTGCGCGACGATGCCGAGCGCCGCCGAGCCGCCGCCGACAAGCGCGAAGAGGCGCTGCGACTCCATGCGGAGGCTGAGCGCACGGCTAAGAAGGCCGATGCTCGGCTCTCCGAGCGCCAGCGACAGGCCACGCGCCAGCGCCAAGAGGCCGGGCAGCGTGCCGAAGCCAAGCGCGAAGAGGCGGCCAGCCGACGCGAGCAGCAGGTCCGCCGTGCCACCAAGGTGCGCGACGACCGCCTCGAGAGCAGCCAGAGCGCGGCCGCACGTACCGAGGAGGCGGTCGAGGACCGGGCAGACCGCGAACGCCTCGAAGCGCTCGATGCCAAGGCGGACGCCCTGCACGAGCGGGAGAAGGAGCTGTCGATCCGCGACCAGGCTGAGGGCTTGGGCGAGGCCGCGAGTCGCGCCAAGGCCCAGCGCAAGCGCGACTAGCGCCCGCAGCGGGCAGATCCACGCGCGGGTCCGCGGCGGGAATCTCCTCGCCGCGGACCTAGCAGCTGATGAGTGAATGAATCTCGACTGGCGTGGCTTCGCCCCGGCCAACGCTGGGGCGCGAGGCGGCGTCCTAGTTCCCGATCAGGTCGAGGACGGCGGCCTCGACTTCCTCGCGCGCCCTTCGCTGCGCGAGGTCAACGCTCTCGAGTGGACGATCGAGGGTCTCGGCGATGGTGTGGCCGCCTCGGAAGCGATCGAACACGCGCGGGTCGATGTAGGAGGCGCGGCACACCGCAGGGGTGTTCCCGAGGTATGCGGCGACGGCCTTGACCGCGGCATTGACCGCTCGCTTGCGCGTGCCCTGGGAGCCGTCGGCCCCCAGGGTGGCGACCGCGACGGAGGCGAGGACGGTGGCGTTCCAGGTTCGGAAGTCCTTGGCCGAGAAGTCCCCGCCGGTGAGCTCTTTGATCCGGTCGTTGAGATCCTCGGAGCGCAGCTCGACCCAGCGCCGGCCCTCGCGAAAAGCGAGCAGGCGCTCGCCTCCACCTCGGCGGCGCTTGAGCTCGGCCACGACGTCACGGACTGCGGGATCGGCGATCGCCTGCACGCGTCTGCGCCCGCCCTTGGCCTGGTAGTCGAAGACGAGCTGGTCGCTGTCGATGCGCACATGGCGCTTGAGCATGGTGACCAGCCCGAAGCTGCCGTTCTGCTCGGCATAGCTCTCCGAACCGATCCGGAAGAACCCCAGGTCGAGGAGGATCAAGGCGCAGGCGAGAACGCGGTCGTGGGTCAGCTCATCGTCGCGCAGGTCGCGCCGGGCGCGGCGCCGCAGCCGCGGGAGCTTGGTGGCGAACTCGAGCATCTCGTCGAACTTCGCCCGGTCGCGCCGCTCCCTCCAGGATGGGTGATAGAGGTACTGCTTTCGACCCGCGGCGTCGACCCCCGTCGCCTGGAGGTGTCCCAGGGGGTCGCGGCAGATCCACACCTCGCCCCACGCCGGGGGGATCGCGAGCTCCCTGATCCGCGCGAGCGCCGCGTCGTCGCGCAGACGGTCGCCCTGTGCATCGAGATACTCGAAGCCCCGCCCGCGGCGACGCCGCGCGAGCCCCGCGTCGGAGCAGTCAGCCCTTCTCAGCCTGGGCAAGACCGTGGGCGGGAGGGGAGAGCGATGGCGGCGGCATGGTTGCAGCGGTACCCCCGGGCGGGTGCGGAGAAACGAGTTTGACCCGCGCGAGCATGGGGTAAGAAAAGTTCATGCCAGCGATATCCACTCGTGATGACTTCGTCGTCGACTCGGTTTCGACGATCGGGCGTCTCGATACTGATGACTTGTTCGCGCAATGGCGCGAAAATGGAGATCCACGTGCGCGTGAGGAGCTAGTGGAGCGGTTTCTCCCG
>DATCEM010000088.1:0-4946 GCA_036510175.1 Solirubrobacteraceae bacterium
CCTACGACGCCGTGCTCACGCCCGCGCTGGCGCAGCGCCCGCTGCCCATCGGCGAGGTCCATGGCTGCGGGCCCGATCCCTGGGAGCACTACCAGCGGTCGGGGGCCTTCACGCCCTACACGGCGATCGTCAACGTCACCGGCCAGCCGGCGATCTCGCTGCCCCTGTTCCACGGCGAGGACGGGCTCCCGACCGCAGTCCAGCTCATCGGGCCGCCCGCGCGCGAGGACGTCATCCTCCAGATCGCCACCGAGTTGGAGTACGCCGCTCCTTGGGTGGAGCGGCGCCCGCCTGAGGCGCTCTGAGCGCCTCAGCCGGTCCCGAGCACGGCGCGCATCGACTTGGGCACCACGCCCAGGCGTTCGGCGTCGGCGGTTCCGTGACGCGAGGTCATGGGAACCTCGAAGAGCTCGGCCTCGTCCCAGGTCGCGAAGGCCGCGGGCCCGGTCAGCAGCTCGACGGTCTGGAGGAGCCGGCGCGTGACGCGCACGGGAACCTTGACCAGCGGGCGGCGCCGGCCGAAGGACCGCATCGCGGTTTCGACGATGTCCTGATGGGTGAGCGTCTCGGGGCCCGCGAGCTCGATGCGCTCGCCGAACTCGGCGCTTTCGGGCAGCGCCGCCATCACGCAGTCGGCGACGTCCTCGGCCCAGATCGGCTGATAGGTCGACTTCCCCGACCCCGACAGGGGGACGACGGGGAGCAGGGACATCCGCTCGAGGAGCCGCAGATATGGATCGCCGGGGGAATAGGTGATCGAGGGCGCGAAGACGAGGTGCTCGAGCGAGGACTCGACGACGGCGCGCTCGGCGAGCGCCTTGGCGCGCATCAGCCGCGCGCGGCTGCGCGTCGAAGCGCCGAGGTCGGAGAAGAACACGAACCGGCGCACGCCGGCGCGCTCGGCCGCCCGGACGAGCCGCCAGGTGGCGACGCCGTTGAGCTCCTCGATCGACCCTCCCGGCTGATCGCGGATCGTCGCGGCGAGATGGACCACGGTGTCGATGTCGCGCAGCGCGTGGCGGAAGGAGAGGTGGTCGCCGAGGTCGCCGAGGGCGATCTGCACGCGGACGCGCTCGGCACCCAGGCGCCGGGGATCGCGGACGAGGCAGCGCACCGGCACTGCGGTGGCGGTGAGGCGGCGCAGCAGGGGCAGGCCGACGGTTCCGGTCGCGCCGGTAAGCAGAAGCACCGAGTGGAGGCTAGCGGTCGTCGGAATCGGCGCTGAGGCCGATTCCACGGGCCGCGGACGATGTCGTTTCCTTAGAATGCGCTGACCGTCCGCAGCGGCGGAGGTTCCAGTCAACGCCGACGAAGGAAATCAGACGCCTATGGCCTACGTCATCGCCGAGCCCTGCATCGGCACGAAGGACAATTCGTGCGTTGAGGTCTGCCCGGTGGATTGCATCCATCCCACGCCCGACGAGCCCGACTACGACAAGGTCGAGATGCTCTACATCGATCCGGAGGAATGCATCGACTGTGACGCGTGCGTGGAGGCCTGTCCCGTGGATGCCTGCTTCGCCGAGGATCAGCTGCCTGATGAATGGCAGAAGTACACGCAGCTCAACGCGGACTACTACGCCAAGCCGTAGCTTGGCGGGGCTGAGCTACGCGTGGAATTTGCCCCCCCGGGCAAATTCCACTTTCACGCCATCGGGAGCGACATGCCCACGGGCTTCGGCGCGGCGGCCGGCGCCGGCTCCTGCATGACCGGAAGCTCGATCGGGGAGAGCGCGATCAGCCCGCGGGCCCCCTGGCGAATCGCCTGAGCCGCCGGGTCATCGGGGTCTGAGAAGACGAGGGGCACGCCCGCGTCGGCCTGCTCGCGCAGCGGCATGGTCAGCGGCACGGTCGCGAGCAGGGGAACGTCGAGCTCGTCGGCCAGGAGCTGACCGCCACCAGCGCCGAAGATCTCGAAGCGCTCGCCCGCCGGGGTCACGAAACTCGACATGTTCTCGATCACCCCGACGATGTCGAGCTTGACCTTGGTGGCCATCTCGGCAGCGCGCTTGGCGACCTTCTGGGCCACCGGCTGCGGCGTGGTGACGAGGACGAACTCGGCCTGGGGCAGGAGCTGAGCCAGGGTCATCGACACGTCTCCCGTCCCTGGGGGGAGGTCGATGAGGAGATAGTCGAGCTCTCCCCACTCGACGTCCTCGAGGAACTGCTGGAGCGCCTTGTGGAGCATCGGCCCGCGCCACACCACAGCGGCGTCCTGCTCGATGAAGAAGCCGATCGACATCACCTTGATGCCCTCGGCCGCCTGTAGGGGGACGAGCTTGTGCTCTTCGTTGACCCGCGGGCGCTCGCCGCTGAGGCCGAGCATCCGGGGCTGAGAGTAGCCCCAGACGTCGGCGTCGAGCACGCCGACGAGCTTGCCTTCGGCGGCGAGGGCCGCGGCCATGTTGGCGGTCACCGTGGACTTGCCGACGCCGCCCTTGCCCGAGCCGATGCAGATGACATGGCTGACCTGGGCCAGCGCACCCTCGGGCAGCGTGCCGCGGCCGAGCCTGCGGCCGAGATCGGACTTCTCCGAGTCCGAGAGCACGTCGAAGGAGACGTTCACGCCTGTCACGCCGTCGAGCTCGCGGAGGGCCTGCGACACCCCGGTCTGGAAGTGGTCGCGGATCGGGCAGCCGGCGGTGGTCAGCGAGACGGTGACGTCGACGACGCCGTTGTCGTGCACGTCGACGGAGCGAACCATCTGCAGCTCGACGATGTCGCGCCGGAGTTCGGGATCGATTACGGCCTTGAGGGCCTCGATCACCTGTTCGTTGGTGGGCATAGGTTCATTGTCGCAGACACGATTCTCCGCTTCGGAGCGCGGGTGGACGGCTTAAAGACCGACGGGGCGCCACTTGCGTGGCGCCCCGGCGGTTGAGGGAGGAGAGGGTGCTACGTCCACCGGCGTGATATGGGCCGGCGAACCCTTCCCGCGGTCGGCGCTCTCCTGGTCGCCGGGCGGGGGAAGCTTGGGTGCCTAGGAGATCAGGCCCTGCGCCTCGCCGACGAGCTGCTCGACGCGCGTGGTCAGGGTTCCCGACTGCTTCTCCAGGTCTTTACGCACCGAACGCACCTCGCGCTCGAGGCGCCGGCGATTCTGCTTCATCGTGCGCTCGACGCTCTTGCGCCGCTGGCGCAGGTCGCGCTCGAAACGCGTGCGAGTCTTGCGAACCTGGCGCTCGAAGCGATTACGAGCGGTCGCGCCGCGACGCTCATAGCGCTTGAGCTCACGCTCCATGGCGGTGCGGGTGGTGTATTTGCTCGTCAGGTTGCGCACGTTCGAGACGACGCTGTCGCGCACGATCAGTCCCGCGCCCACCGGGACGAGGACTGCGCGCTCGGCGAGCACCCTCGTGGTGGGCTGAGTCGAGGTCGTCGTGGAGGCGGTGGGCCGCTTCCGGGTAGTCGTACCGGCCTTGCGCGTGGTGCTCGCGCTGGCGCTGGTCTTATTCGTCGTTGTAGCCATAGCTCTTCGCTGTCTCCGCTCCTGTGGAGGGAAAGGATATTACTTCTAAGTGAGTGTTCGGGTGAGGATTATCACCGAACATGTGTTTGTACCCCGGCCCGGCGCCCGCGTTACAGGCAGCCGTGCGGTGTGGAGAGCAGCGCCGGGTCTAGGAGCCGGCGCCGGCGGCGTCGGCGTCGCGCTCGGCCCCGGTGCGGACCAGCCAGGCCGGCGGATCACGGAGCTCGGTCAGCGTGGGAAGGGCCTCGGGCGAGCTGAACACGTACTGAAGCGCCTCCATGCCGCCCTGCTCGACGACGGCGTCGCAGAAGATCTTGCCCTGTTCGTACTGGCGCAGCTTAAGCTCGAGGCCGAGCAGGCGGGCGACGATCCGCGACAGCGCGGACTGCGAGCGCCGCCGGCGATTGAGCGAATCGCGCAGCCGCGGCAGCGACGGGAGGAGATCGGGCGCCACAGCGTCCATCACGTGCTCGGCGTGCCCCTCGATCACCGCCATAACCGCCTGCACCCGGTCGAGCACCGAGCGCTCGGAGGGAGTCACGACGAGGGCGATGAAGTCGCCGCGGCGCAGCGCGTCTCCGACCCGGGCGATCCCGGCGCGCGTCGGCCAGTGGAGCTTGCGCGAGGAGTCGAGCCGCACCTCGGCGCCCGCGAGGAGCTCGCGCACGAGGCTCGCGAGGTGGCCCTGGAGCCACGGGACGCCGGAGAACTGGACCGCGTGCGTGACCTCGTGCAGCGTGACCCAGGTTACAAACTCGCGCTCCTCGGCGCCGAAGGCACGGACTGCCTCGCCGAGATTGGGAAGCACGAACAGGAGCCGCGGGGGTTGCCCGTCGGCCGCCTCGTCGAGGAGCACGAGCTCGTACTGGCCGAGCACGCGCTGGGCCAGGTATCCGACGACCACGCCCACCTCGGTCGTGAGCACGACACCGACGGCGATCTGGACGGCCGGGCGCAGCGGTCCCAGTCCGGCCCCGGCCCGTTCGAGCACCGGATCGAGCAGGGCGCGCATCGAAGAGATGTTGCTCGACACCCAGTCGCGGCGGGAGATCCCCTCGGGCCGGGGCAGGGAACCCGACGGCGTCAGACCGGTGTAGGCGATGACCCGGCGTTCGCTCTCCACCGCCAGCGCGGCGAGGTCGGTGCTCGGCTGGCGCGCGTCGCCGGTACCGGCGAGATACCCGGCGAGCCGCTCGGCGAGGATCCAGTCGATCACGTGGGCACGCCCTCGAGCTCGCGCAGGGTCTGCGGCGAGCGCGCCGCGATCACCGGCGAGGTCGCCTCAGCGTCGAGCGGCGCCCCGAGCGGATCCTCGAAGCGGGGGAAGCTGACGTACCCGCCACCCTCGCGGACGATGAGCTGACCCGCGGCGGAGTCCACGCCGCGGCCGTTGCGCAGGGTGAGCATCGCGTCGAAGCGCGCGCCGGCCACCTGGCACAGCGACGAGGCGATCGTCCCCAGCGCCCGCAGGCGGTAG
>DATCEM010000089.1:0-4275 GCA_036510175.1 Solirubrobacteraceae bacterium
AACCGAGACGCCCGCAGCCCGAGCACGGCGCGGCGCGGCGCCCACCCGCGCTCAGGCGGGCGCGGCGGTCTCGTGGAGCGCCGCTGAGCCGAGCAGCGCGTCGAGTTCGGCCTGAAGGCCGACGCTGCGGGCGACGCGGAAGGCGGGGCCGAGCTTGAGGCGGCGAGGACCGGCGGTGGTGTGAAGCTCGATCACCACGTCGAGGTCTCCGGGAAAGCCCTCGAGGAGGTCCTTGAGCTCCTCTAGGGCACTCGCCGGCAGGCGGGCGGCGTCGAGGCGGAGCCGTAGGGCCTGCGGCTCCGGGGCTATCTTCGCCGCGCGCTCGCGCGCCTTGGCCACCTCGTCCTCAGTCGGCTCGAACCGGCTCACGTCCTGAACGAGGAGGCAGATCTTGTCGCGATCCTTGTGGTCGACCTTGCCCCGAACGATGACGATCGAGTCGACGGTCAGAGCCTCCTCCGAAGCGGCCAGAGGCTTCCCGAACACAAGCATCTCCACCGCCTCCTCGAGATCATCGAGCGTGGCGAACATCATCGGGTCGCCCTTCTTGGTCCGGATCCGCTTGGTCTGGGTGATCATTCCCCCGACCGTGACCCAGTCGCCGTCGCGGCGCTCGGCGAGCTCAGCGAGCGGGCAGTCGATGCGCGCGCGCAGCGCCGGGCCGACCTGCTTGAGCGGGTGCTCGGAGATGAACAGCCCGATCGACTCCTTCTCGGCCGCGAGCATGCTCGCCTGGTCGAACTCCTCGGCGGGGATCGGGGGGCGGCTGGGCGCGGCGAAGCCAGGGCCCGCCGGACCGGGGCCCGGCGCCGGGTCGAGGTCGAAGATCGAGCCCTGGCCGATGAGCGCGTCCTGCTGGCTCTTCTGGCCGGAGGCCTGCGCCTGTTCGAGCACTTCGAGCATGCCCTTGCGCGAGGCGCCGGTCGAGCCGAAGGCGCCGCACTTGATCAGCGCCTCGATCGCCTTCTTGTTGACCGCGCGGTTGTCGACGCGGGCGCAGAAATCCCACAGGTCGGTGAACGGTCCAGCCTCCTCGCGGGCGCGCTTGATCGCCTCGACGGCCTGGAAGCCGACGCCCTTGACCGCGTCGAGTCCGAAGCGGATGTTCTTCTCGACGACGACGAACTCGTGGTCTGAGAGATTGACGTCCGGGGGCAGGATGGCGATCCCCATCTGCTCGGCCTGGGCGACGAAGAAGGGCACCTTGTCCTTGGTCGCCATGACCGAGGAGATGAGCGCCGCCATGTACTCGGCCGGATGGTTGGCGCGCAGCCACGCCGTCCGGTAGGAGATCAGCCCATAGCACGCGGCGTGGGAGCGGTTGAACGAGTAGTCGGCGCTCTTCTCGTTGGTCGCCCACAGCCACTCGATCACCTGCTCGCTGGTCCCCGACCGCCTGCAGCCCTCGAAGAACTCGGGCCTAAGGGCGGCCATCGCCTCGCGCTTCTTCTTACCGATCGCCTTGCGCAGATCGTCGGCGCGGGCGCCGCTGAAGCCGGCGAGCTCCTTGGCGATCTGCATCGACTGCTCCTGGTAGAGGATCACACCCTTGGTCGCCTCGAGGATCGGGCGCAGGCGCTCGTCGTGGTAGACGATCGACTCGGGGTCGCGCTTGCCGCGCGCGTAGGTGGGGATCTGGTCCATCGCCCCGGGCCGGTACAGAGCGTTAAGCGCCACGAGGTCGTCGAACTCGGTCGGACGGACCTTCTTGAGCGCCTCGCGCATGCCCTCGGACTCGAACTGGAACACGCCGATCGAGTCGCCGCGGGCGAGCATCTCGTACGTCGGCTCGTGGTCCAGGGGCAACGCCGCCATGTCGGGCCGCTGCCCGGTGGAGCGCTCGACGATGTCGAGCGCGTCCTCGATCACGTCGAGGTTGCGCAGGCCGAGGAAGTCCATCTTGAGCAGGCCGATCTCCTCGATCGGCTTCATCGAGAACTGGGTGACGGTGCGGAACACGCGCTCGCCGCTCTCGTCGGTGCCCGCGTCGGCGAGCTGGAGCGGAACGATGTCGGTCAGGGGACGGTCGGCGATGACCACCGCGGCGGCGTGGATCGAGGAATTGCGGACGATCCCCTCGAGGCCTCGCGCCACCTCGATGATCTGGTTCGCGACCGGGTCGCGCTCGATCTCGGCGCGCAGCGGCTGACCGGGCTTCAGGCAGTCGTCGAAGCTCGGCGAGCGACCCATGATCGGATCGGGGATGAGCTTGGCGAGCCGGTCGCCGGCGGCGTAGTCGTGGCCGAGCACGCGCGCCGCGTCGCGCGTCGCCGCGCGCGGCAGCATCTTCCCGAAGGTGACGATCTGGGCGACGGACTCCTTGCCGTACTTCTCGGTCACGTAGCGGATCACCCGCTCGCGTCCGCGCACCGAGAAGTCGATGTCGATATCGGGCATAGACACGCGCTCGGGGTTGAGGAAGCGCTCGAAGAGCAGCCCGTAGCGGAGGGGGTCGACGTCGGTGATCTGCAGGCAGTAGGCGACGATCGACCCCGCGGCCGAGCCGCGGCCGGGGCCGACGGCGATCCCCGAGTCCTTGGCGAACTTGACGAAGTCCCAGACGATGAGGAAGTAGGCGTTGAACCCCATCCGGTCGATCACGCCGAGCTCGTATTCGGCGCGCTCGATCGCCTCTGCCGGAGGCGGGCTGCCGTAACGGCGAGCGAGGCCCTCGAGGACGAGCTCGCGCACGTACTCGCGCTCGCTGCATCCGTCCGGCGTCGCGTAGCTCGGGATCAGGGTGCCTCCGAGCTCGAGCTCGACATCGCAGCGCTCGGCGATCTCGAGCGTCGTCGCCACGGCCTCGGGCCACTCGGCGAACGCGTCGGCCATCTCCTCGTTCGAGCGCAGGAAGAACTCGTTGGTCTCAAAGCGGATCTTCGGCTGGGCGATCGTCGACTTCGTCTGCACGCAGAGCAGAGCGGCGTGGTGCTGGTAGTCCTCGCGGCGCAGATAGTGCACGTCCCCCGTCCCGACCAGCGGACGCCCGAGCTCGCGAGCGATGCGGACGATGCCCTCGTTGGCCTTCTCCTGCTCGGCCAGGCCGTTCTTCTGCACCTCGAAGTAGACGTTGTCGGCGCCGAAGGCTCCGATCAGCTCGTCGGCGTGAGCCCGCGCCTCGTCCGGGCGACCGAGGATCAGGTTCTGGCAGAAGCGCGACGCCAGGCAGCCGGTAAGGGCGATCACGCCCTCGGCGTGATGGGAGATGAGCTCCAGGTCGACCGAGGGCTTGCCCCGCTGCAGTCCGTCCACGAAGCCGGCGGAGGAGAGCTTGACCAGGTTCCGGTAGCCGACCGCGTTGGCCGCGAGCAAGGTCAGGTGGAAGCGCTCGAGCCGCCCCGGCGCGCGGCGGCGATGATCGTCGACGACGTACGCCTCGCAGCCGAGGATCGGCTTGATCCCGTGCTTACGGCAGGAGCTGAAGAGCTCCACGGCCCCGTTCATCACCCCGTGGTCGGTCAACCCCAGTGCGGGCTGATCGAACGACGCCGCCCGTGCGACCAGGTCGTCGATCCTGCACGCGCCGTCGAGTAGCGAGTACTCGGAATGAACGTGGAGGTGGGCGCAGGCAGAAGTCATCCGGGCACCGCTGAGGATAGGCGCGCGCGCGGACGTTTTCGGCGTCCCGAGATCAGGAATCCCGCTGCGCGCGGGCGATCCACGCGCGCACGAGGGCGACCGGCGCGGTCGCGCCGCGGAGCGCGACGTCGACGTCGTCTTCCCCGGCCAGCAGGGGGAGCAGGCGCTCGTCGGGGCAGCGGATCGTCGTCGCCACCGGGCCGAGCGGGGGCTCGTGCGACACGCGCGGCCGCGCGCCGTCCCGGATGAGGAGATAGACGCGCCCGCCGGCGCCCGGAGACTCATGGCCGATGGTGAAGCGCTCACCCGCGGTCCACGACGGATCGATCATCTGCGCGACGAGCAGGAGCGCGAGCTCGGGTTCGAGGCTTATTCCGGACGCGTGGAGCTCCGGGAGCCCGACCGGCTCGCGGACCAGCCACTCGAGCGCTGAGAACGCCCGGCGATCGCCGCGCAGGCGGGCGACCCGGCGCGAGAGCCGGCGCCGGAGCGGCCGGTAGAGAAGCAGTCGTCCGAGCCCGGCGAGATCGCCCTCGATCCTGAAATCGACCTCCTCGAGCGGCCGCGGCGTGTCGAGGACCTCGACACAGACCTCGTCGCCCGTGCCCGTCACCGCCCAGCAGTCGCCACCGTCGAGCACGATGTCGTAGCGCACAGGCCCGGCGACCACCAGGCCCTGCGCGGGCAGCAGGCCGA
>DATCEM010000090.1:0-3879 GCA_036510175.1 Solirubrobacteraceae bacterium
TGCCAGCTCTTGCCCACCGTGTGGTACATGAACAGCACCTGCTCGCCGACGCTCGTCACGGGGCTCAGCGTGCCCTTGACCCTGACCCTGTTTCCGGCCTTCTTCAGGGCCTTGGCGCTCAGCCTCTTCGGCCCGATCGAGATTGTCAGCTTCGAGCTGTTGGGACTGAGACCACCGTTGGCGGTAGCGAACAGGCCCTGCTGGAGGCTGCTGTCGCCGTTACCCTGGCCGGCCTCGTCGTAGTAGTCGACGCCGGGCGCGGCGAGGATCGACCCCGCCTGCTCTCCGTCGATCACCTCGGGCTGCCACGTCTTCCCTCCGTTGGTCGTGGCGATCACGTCGACACTGTTGAAGTCGGCGTTGCTGAAGTCATACCCGCCGAGGGCGATGAGCCCGTCGCTGGCGCTGGAGAAGCTCAGGCTCGCGAGCTCGGGATAGCCGATGGTCTCGAGCTGAGCCCACTTGCGCCCGCTGTTTCGGGTGACGAACACCCGCTCGCTGTTGTCCATCACGTAGCCCGTGCTCGGGCTGACGAAGCTCACGCTGGCGAGTGAGCCCTTGGGTAGGGGCTTGGGGATGAGCTTCCAGGTTCCGCCGCCGTTGGTCGATTCGAACAGGCCGCTGTTGCCCCAGGCCAACACCGTGCCGCCGACGGTCTCTGAGTTCGTGAGCGCTAGCTTGCCGACGCCGATCGTCCGCTTGGGCTTCTTGGCGAGCACGACCTTGGAGCCCACGGAGCTGAACGACGAGCCTCCGTCGGTCGAGCGGTTGACCCCGCGGGGCCCGATGAGGAGCACGTTCTGCGTGCTCGTCGCGGCCAGCGCCGCCGCGTTCGAGACGCCGGTGTCCTGCGAGGCCCAGGAGACGCCCCCGTTCGTCGTGCTCCGCAAGGTGCCATCGCTCTCGAGCTCGAACCCCGTGCTCGTCGTCGGGAAGGCGGCGTCTGCCACGTCGTTGCTCGTCGGCGCTCGCAGCAGGGTCCAGCTCGCGCCGTCGTTGGTGGTAGCCGCGATGTGGCCGCTCGTGCCCGGAATGTAGGCGCTTCCCGCCGTCGCGCCGCGGACGATGCCCGCGCCGTCGCTGTTGAGCGTGAAGTCCAGGTTGCTCGAGATCACGTTCGGGAAGGTCTGGCCTCCGTCGGCCGAGAGCACCGTCGCCCCGTTGGCGCCGACGCCGACGACGTTCGTCCCGGTCGAGAAGGCGACATCGGAGAGGAGCTGGCTCGATGGGCTGACGATCGACCCCGTCATGCCCCCGTCGGCGGTGCGGATCAGCTCCTTGCCGTCCGCGGTCGTGATCAGGCAGGTCGTGGCCGAGCTGCAGGAGATCCGGCTGAGGTTGAACGGCCCCGCTCCCGCGGGCAGGGTCAGCGGCTTGGCCGCCCAACTCGCGCCGCCGTCGCTCGACGCGAGCAGCGTGTCCTCGTCGCCCACGGCGAACGCCTGCGTCGGGCTGACGAAGGTGATGGCGTTGATTCCGTGGGAGGAGGATCCGACCTGGGTCCACGAGTTGGCGGAGTCGGTCGTGCGCTCGATCACGCCGCCGCCGTTCCCTTGCGAGGCGCCGGCGACGGCAAAACCGGTCGTCGGGGAGACGAAGTCGAGATCGGTGGCGGTGCCGTTATTGATCGGAGACGACGTCTTGGCCTGAACCGTCTGCCCCCCGTCGCTGGTGAAGAAGATCGTGCCGTCGTCGAGCTCCACGTATCCCGTGTTGGGATCTGAGAAGGAGAACGACGCGACGTCGGTGGGGCAGGAGGACTCGGTGGGATTGATGGGCAAGCTGGTGAAGCTCGCGCCGCCGTTGACCGACTCGCGCACCGTGCAGCCACCTCCGACGATCACCACGTTTGGGTTGACCTCCTGGACTACGGACAGGTCGGTGATCGTCCCGCTCGGCACGCCGGTCCACGTCGCGCCGCCGTCGACGGACTCCAGGACCGTGCCGAAATCTCCCACTGTGAACCCGGTGGCGCCGTCAAAGGCCACAGCACTGAGCTGCTGGCCCTGAGGCGTCGGATCGCCCCAGTTCCAGCCGGAATGACCATCGGACACCGGTGCGGCGAGTGCCGGCGCGGCGCTCAGCCCGACGACCAGCGAAACGACACCTGCGATCAGTCCACGGCCCCTTGGATTCACCACTCCCCGCTTTCCGGCCACCGAGAATGGTGACCACTACCACCGCGGCTCAACTTAACCTAGTCGGACCGCTGCATTGTCGATTAACGCACCTACAACGAGTGGGCGGGCCATTTGTTGCGCGGTGCATCGCGCGAGTGAATCTCCGCCCTGCGTCACGCGCGCTGTGGGGTGCGTCGAGCGGCGGCTCGGGCGCGCACCTGATCGGCTTCGACCAGGCGCTTGAGCTGCTCGAGGGTCCTCCGCAGATGGGCGCTGACCGTGCGCGACGCGACGTGCTCGGCGAGCCAGCCGCCGAGGCCGGACCCCGCCACGCCGTAGGCGAGCCTGAGCTCGACCTTGGTGCGATCCTCCGGCGCCTCCCGGAGCCGCCACCGTCCACGCTGGTCGACGCCGGTCACCGAGGTCCAGGCGATCTCACGCGGTTCGGCGAACTCGACGACCTCGATCAGGCCGCCGACCTCCGCGGAGCCGACCCGAAGGAGCATCCGGTAGCGCGCGCCGAGGCCTGCCGGGCGATCGCCGGATACCTCCCAGCGCGTGATCCCCGACATGTAGCTGAGCTGGCGGGCGGGATCGGAGATCACTTCCCACACCGCGTGCGGGGGCGCGGAGACGTAGATCTGGGCCTTGACCCTCACCCGATGATCGGCAGTCGGCGCTCCGCGGCGAGCGCGTCGAGGGTGTCCTGCATGAGACGAACGACGTGGTCATAGACCTCGTCGAGATCGGGGTCGGGCCCGAACTCGGTGCGGAGGTCGATCGCGGGCAGCGTCTCCACGGTGATCTTCGCCGGCAGCGGGACGTGACCGAGCACGTCGCCGACGTTCAGCCCCCACGGGACCGCGATGGAGATCGGGAGGACCTTCAGGCGGAACATGCGGTCGAGGGCGAGCAGACGGGCAAGCCGGTCACCGCGGGTGAGAAAGAGCGCGGTCTCCTGTCCGCCGATGGAGACGACCGGTACGAGCGGGACGTCTTGCTCGAGCGCGAGCCGGATGAAGCCCTTGCGGCGGTCGAAGTCGACCCGGTTGCCCTTCCAGCTCGGGCGGTGGACCTCGTAGTCGCCGCCGGGGTAGACGAGCAGGGCCGCGCCCGAGTCGAGCGCCTTGCGCGCGTTCTGCGGGGAAGCGGCGACGGTTCCGAACTTGCGCAGGTAACCGAGGGCGGGCATGGCGAGAACGAGATTGTGCGCGAGCTGGTAGAAGGCGCGCTCGACGCCGAAGTAGGCGTTGAAGGCGAGCGTGAAGACGATCGTGTCGGGGGTGAGGTTGCCGCCGGAGTGGTTACCGACGAGGAGCACGCCGCCCGATTCGGGGATGTTGCCCAGCCCACGCACTTCGCCGCGGAACCAGATGCTCGCCACCAGCCAGAGCAAGGGGAGCCGCTCGCGGATGAAGTCCGGGTCGCGCTCGTCGAGGTCGGCCCGGGGGATCCGCCGCTGAGCCTGGTCGGCGACCGCTCGCAGCGCTCGGGTGAATATCGACCCGCCCAGCCCGACCGCGCCGTCGCCCGGGTCGTTCGCGGCCTCGGGCTCGGGCGCCCGGCCGTTCCGGCGCGCCTGTTCCGGCGCGGTGCTCATCTCCGCCATGCTCAGATGCTAGTAGACGCGTCCGCAAATCCTGCGGACTATGGGAAGGGATAACAGCGGGCGCGCGGAATTATGTGTCGTGCCGAGGACCAGCAGCCAGGTGATTGAGCTCAAGGAGTCGGAGCGGGGGGAGCTTGAGCGTCGGGCGAG
>DATCEM010000091.1:0-9495 GCA_036510175.1 Solirubrobacteraceae bacterium
CCTCCGCTCACCCTCCGCCTGCGCGACGCGCGTGTGAGCGGGCTTCTCGGCGCCGCGATCCCGCGCGAGCGCTCCGCCGAGATCCTCCGTGCGCTCGAGTTCGGCGTCGCGGATTCCGGCGACGGCCTCGTCGTCTCCGTGCCCTACTTCCGCCGCGCCGACGTGACCCGCGAGGCCGACCTGATCGAGGAGGTCGCGCGCCTCGACGGGTTCGAGAAGCTGCCCGCGACCCTTCCCTCGCGCCACGGCGCCGCCGGCCGGCTCACCCCGCGCCAGCGCCTGCGCCGCCGCGCCGCTGACGCGCTCACCGCCCAGGGGCTGCACGAGAGCGTCGGGTGGAGCTTCGTCGCCCCCGACCTCGCCGATCGCCTGCGGCTGGCGCCGGACGACGTCCGCCGCCGGGCGATCGAACTGGAGAATCCGATGTCCGCCGACCAGTCGCACATGCGGACCACGCTGCTCGGCTCGCTGCTCGATGCGGCGCGCTACAACCGCGCCCGCGGCGCCGGAAGCGTGCGGCTCTTCGAGTCGGGTCCCGTTTACGTGGAATCGGCTGGCGCCGATTCCATTGGGAGTTCGGCTGGCGCCGAACGTCCCGGGGAATCGGCCGCCGCCCTGCCCTCCGAGCCCCACCACCTCGGCGCCCTGCTCACCGGCCCGGTTCGCCCCGCGACCTGGCGTGACCCCGGTCCCCGCGCCGCCGACTTCTCCGCCGCCAAGGGTGCGATGACCGGACTGCTCCAGACGCTGCGTGTGCCCTTCGCCGTCGAGGCGGCGAGCGAGCCCTTCCTCCATCCGGGACGCAGCGCCGCGGTGCTGCTCGAGGGAGAGCGCATCGGCTGGCTCGGCGAGATCCATCCGCTGGTCGCGGGGGCGTGGGACCTCGACGGTATCGTCGGCGGCTTCGAGCTCGACCTCGATGCAGTGACCGACGCGGCCGTCGCCGCCGGCGTCCCCATGCACGAGTCCGTCCCGAGCTTCCCCGACGTGCGCGAGGATCTCGCGGTGATCGTGCCCGAGGGCATCGCGGCATCCGAGGTGCTCGCCGTCGTGCGGCGGGCCGGCGGGTCGCTGCTCGCGGCGGCCGAGGTCTTCGACGTCTACCGCGACGCGGAGCGCATCGGCGCGGGAAAGGTTTCGCTCGCGCTGCGGCTGTCGTTCCGCGGCGCGGACCGCACGCTGACCGACGAGGAGGTCGCCGGGCGCCGGGACGCCATCGCCCTGGCGCTCGAGGGCGAGCTCGGGGGGAGCATCCGTGCCGCGTAGGGTCTCGGTGCTCGGTGCGGCCGGGTTCGGCGGCGCGCTCGCCGCGCGGATCCTCCACGCCCATCCGAGCTTCGAACTCATCGCCGTCACCGCGCGCTCGGATGTCGGACGCCGGCTCGACGATCTCTATCCGCGTCATCGCGTACCGCTCGTGCTCGAGGAGCTCGACCTCGATCGCCACTCCGAGGTCGATGCCGCAGTCGTCGCCTATCCCCACGGGGCGGCGGCGCCCGTGGTCTCGGCGCTCGTCGAGCGCGAGGTGCGCGTCGTCGACCTCAGCGCCGACTTTCGCCTGCGCGACCCCGCCCTCTACGGAGAGTGGTACCGCGAGCACCTCGCGCCGGAGCTTCTCGGGGACGCCGTCTACGGCCTCCCCGAGCTCTACCGGCACGTACTCGCGGGCGCTGATCTCGTCGCCAATCCCGGCTGCTACCCGACGGCGACGATCCTCGCGCTCGCGCCGCTCGCGCGCGCCGGGCTGATCGGCGACGTCGTCATCGACGCCAAGTCCGGCGTCTCCGGCGCCGGTCGTGCGCCGACGGAGAAGACGCATTTCGTGACCGTGGACGAGAACGTGACCGCCTACGGCGTGCCCCGTCATCGACACACGCCCGAGATCGAGCAGGAGCTCGCGGCTCTGGGGGCGGAGGTCCGGGTGACCTTCACCCCGCACCTCGTCCCGCTCGATCAGGGAGAGCTCGTCTCGTGCTACGTGACGGTGACCCGCGACCTCGACGCCGCCGAGCTCGAGGCGCTCTACCGCGACGCCTACGACGCCGAGCCGTTCGTCGAGCTCGCCGACCGCCCCCCCGGCGTGCGCGACGTGCGCGAGACGAACTTCTGCCGCATCTCGGTCCATCGCGACGAGCGCACGGGCCGGGTGATCGTCTTCGCGGCGATCGACAACCTGTGGAAGGGCGCCGCCTCGCAGGCGGTCCAGAACCTCAATCTCATGTTCGGGCTCCCCGAGGGCGAGGGGATCGCGTGAGCGTGAGCGAGTTCTTCTCCTCGCGCTGGGTCGAGCGTCCCGAGCACGTAACCGAGCTCGCGGGCGGCCTGCCCGCCGGATTCCGGGCCGCCGGCTTCGCAGCCGGGATCAAACCGAGCGGCGACCTCGATGTCGGCCTCGTGGTGTGCGACGAGCCCGAGGTCACGAGCGCGGCGCGCTTCACCCGCTCGGGCGTCCTCGCCGCTCCCGTCCTTCTCACCATGGGGCGCTCCCGCCTCGCGGGTCTGCGCGCCGTCGTCGTCAACTCGGGGAACGCCAACGCCGCCACCGGCCGGCGCGGGCTCGATGACGCGGCGAAGATGCAGGGCGCGGGGTCGATGGTCGCGGGGGTCGGCGAGGACACCGTCGCCGTCGCTTCCACGGGGGTGATCGGGGTTCCCCTGCCGATGGACTCGGTGGTGCGGGGCATCGCGGGCGTGGCGCGCTCTTTGCGCGCCGACGGCGACAGGGACTTCGCTGCCGCCATCCAGACCACCGACGCGTTCGAGAAGCGCGCGACGCTCGCGGTCACCCTCGGCGCCGGCACGGTCAAGATCAGCGCTCAGGCCAAGGGCGCGGGCATGATCTCACCGCGCTTCGCCACCCTGCTGTGCTTCGTACAGACCGATGCCGCGCTCTCGCCTGAGACCTGTGAGCTCCTGCTCGGCGTCACCGTCAAGCGCTCGTTCGAGCGGATCAGCGTCGACGGCCAGCTCTCCACCAACGACACGGTGATCCTCCAGGCCAGCGGCGCCTCCGGCGTGGCGGTCGAGCCCGAGACCGCCGACGAGGTCCGCTTCGGCGAGGCGCTCGATGCCCTCCTGCGCCAGCTCGCGCTGCTCATCGTCCGCGACGGTGAGGGTGCGCGACGGGTGGGTCGCGTGGTCGTGCGCGGCGGCAACGTCGACGCGGCCGCGGCTGCGGCCCGCGCCGTCGCCGATTCGCCGCTCGTCAAGACTGCGCTGTACGGCGGGGACCCGAACTGGGGGCGCATTGCCCAAGCGGTGGGGATGGCCCTGCCGGGCACGGCGCCGCTGGCCCTCGACATCGCGATCGAAGGCGTGCCCGTGTGCGCCGCGGGCGCCGTCGTGCCCTTCGACCGCGCCGGGCTCGAGCACGCGGTGACCGGCGACGAGGTCGAGTACGAGGTCGGCCTCCCCGGCTCCGGGGCGGAGACCGAGCTCTTCTTCTCCGACCTCGGTCACGAATACGTGACGCTCAACGGGGAGTACACGACATGAGGGATCAACGTGCGTGATGTAGCCACCCTTCTCGAGGCGCTCCCCTACATCCGCGAGTTTCACGGTAAGACGGTGGTGATCAAGTACGGCGGTGCGGCGATGACCGATCCGGCGCTCAAGGAGGAGTTCGCCCGCGACGTCGTGCTCCTCAAGTACGTCGGCATGAACCCGGTGATCGTCCACGGCGGCGGGCCTGAGATCACCAGCTACATGGAGCGACTGAACCTGCCCGTGGAGTTCGTCGACGGCCTGCGCGTGTCCGACGCGGCGACCGTCGAGGTCGCGAAGATGGTCCTCGTGGGGAAGGTCAACAAGGACATCGTCCTGCTCATCAACCGACACGGGCAGCCCGCGGTCGGGCTCTGCGGCGACGACGGGCTCCTCTTCCGCGCCGCGCGCCAGCAGTCGCCAAGCGGCCAGGACATCGGGTTCGTCGGCCGGATCGAGCGCGTCGACGTCGACGTTCTCAACCACGTGGCGCAGGACTACGTCCCCGTGGTCGCCAGCGTCGGTGCCGACCGCGAAGGTAATTCCTACAACATCAACGCCGACGAGGCCGCCGGCGCCGTCGCGGCCGCGCTGGGGGCGTACAAGATCATCTTCCTCACCGACGTCTCGGGCTGGCTGCGCGACCCCTCGGTCCCCGCGAGCGTCGTCTCCGAGACCACCGCCAGAGAGGTAGAGGCCGCGCTCTCCGAGGTCACCGGCGGCATGCGCCCCAAGCTCGCGGCCTGCCTGCAGGCGATCCATGGCGGCGTCTCGTTCGCCCACATCGTCGACGGCCGGGTCCCGCACTCGCTCCTTCTCGAGCTCTTCACCGACGCCGGGCAGGGCACGAAGATCGGTCTGGGGGCCTAGCGCACCGTGTCGCTCGAGGAGCTCCAGGCGCTCGAGCGCGCCTACGCGATCCCCACCTACGCCCGCAACCCGGTCGAGTTCGTGCGGGGCTCAGGCTGCCGGCTGTGGGACGTCGAGGGAAACGAGTACCTGGACTTCCTCGCCGGCATCTCCGTCCTCAACGTCGGCCACTGCCACCCCCGGGTGGTCGCGGCGGTGTGCGAGCAGGCCGCTCAGCTGCTCCACGCGACCAATCTCTATTACACCGAGCCCGCGCTGCGGCTCTCCGCGCGCCTGTCCGAGAGCTCGCTCGGCGGCAAGGTCTTCCTCTGCAATTCGGGGACCGAGGCCAACGAGGCGGCGATCAAGCTCGTTCGCCGCGCGCGACCGGGAGGGGAAGTGGTCGTCGTTCAGGACGCCTTCCACGGGCGCACGTACGGCTCCCTGTCCGCCACGCCCCAGGAGTCCAAGCAGGCGCCGTTCGCGCCGCTCGTCCCCGGGTTCGTCGTCGTGCCCAAGGACCCCGATGCCCTCGCGTCGGCGGTGAACGAGCGCACGGCGGCCGTGTTCCTCGAGCCCATTCAGGGCGAGACGGGGATCAACGTCCTCGCCGATGAGCTGCTGGGGGCCGCCCGCGCGGCGTGCGACCGCGTCGGGGCCGCGCTCGTATTCGACGAGATCCAGTGCGGAATGGGGCGCACGGGGACGCTCTGGGCCTACGAGCAGACGGGCGTGGTACCGGACGCGCTGACGAGCGCCAAGGCGCTCGGCGGCGGGCTGCCCATCGGCGCACTGGTGACCGGGGAGCGGCTGGCCGACGTCTTTCAGCCCGGCGACCACGGGTCGACCTTCGCCGGCGGCCCGGTCGTCGCCTCGGCCGCGATCATCGCCCTCGAGATCTGCTCGGGCGGCGAGCTCCTCGCCCGCGTGCGCGAGCTCGGCGAGCGCTTCGCCGCCGGACTCGATTCGCTGCCTTACACCGCCTCGGTGCGCGGGCGAGGGCTCATGGTCGCCGTCGACCTGGTCCCGGAGGTGTCGGCGCCCGCGCTTGCACGGCGGGCGCTGCTCGAGCAGCGGCTCGTGGTCAACGCGACCGGCCCGGGCACGATCCGCTTCCTCCCGCCCCTGGTGCTCGAGAGCGGCGACGTCGACGACGCGCTGACGCGGTTAAGGGCGCTGGCGTAGGGTTGGATACCACGACGATCGGGGGCCCAGTGGAACATCGTACGGATTCGAGATGAAGCCGACCGGGACCGATCTTCTCCTGCCGCAAGGAACCACGCCGGCAGCGATTCTCGACGTGCTGGCCGCTAGGCTGGCGCTCCGCGAGGGCTCCACCGTCGAGCGTGATCGCCGCTTCTACGACACCTTCGACGGGCTCCTGCGCCAGGCGGGACTCGCCTTCGTCCACGAGTCGGGACGGTCGGCGCTCGTCTCGATTGACGGCGGGGTAGAGCAGGCGGCGAGCCCTACGCCGGATCCCCCGGAGCGCGTGTTCGTGGCCGAGCTCGAGCCCGGGGCGCTGCGCGACGCGCTGAGCGCGGTCGTCGAGGTTCGCGCGCTCCTGCCCCTCGTTCGCATCCACGGCCTCCAGCGGGCGTTCGGAGTGCTCGACGGCGGCGCGAAGACGGTGGTCCGCCTGGTGCTCGACGAGCCCGCCGTGGTTGCCTCGCGCAGTCGGCGGCTCGCGCTCGCTCCACGGATCCGGATCAGTGCCGTGCGCGGCTACGACAGGGAGCTCACCCGGGTACGAGCGACGCTCCTCGATGACCTCGAGTGCAGGAGCGTCGAGCGCTCCGAGCTCGACGAAGCGCTGCTCGCCACCGGCGCCACGCCGGGAGGCGTCTCCTCCAAGGTCGATGTCGCGCTCGCCCGGGACGAGCGCTCAGACGTGGCCGTCGCCTCGATCCTGCGGCGCCTCGCTGAGGTGATGGAGGCCAATCTGCCGGGCACGATCGCCGACGTCGACCCAGAGTTCCTGCACGACTACCGCGTCGCCGTCCGCCGCTCGCGGGCGGTGATGAGGGAGCTCAGGCGCGTCTTTCCCCCCGCGCAGCTGGCGCGCTTCCGGATCGAGCTGCGGTGGCTCCAGGAGGTCACGGGACCGTCACGCGACCTCGACGTGTACGTCCTCGACCTCGACGAGCTCCGGTCCGGGCTCCCCGACCCCGGCCGATCCGACCTCGAGCCCCTGCTCCACGTCCTGCGTGACCGCCGCGCCATCGCCCACCGGGAGATGGTCCGGGCGCTGCACTCCGAGCGGGCCGCGGGGCTGCGCGCTCAGTGGCCGGCGTTTCTGAGCGAGCTCGTCACCCTGCCCGCCGAGGATCGTCCCGACGCCCCGCGACCGATCGGCGAGCTCGCCGGCGCGCGTATCGCCAAGGTCTATAGGCGCATGGTCAGGATGGGTGGGGCGATCGACGACGCGAGCCCTCCCGAGTCGCTGCACGAGCTGCGCAAGCAGGGAAAGGAGCTTCGTTATCTCCTCGAGCTTTTCGGGACCCGACTTCATCCCGGCGAGGTCGTCAAGCCGCTCGTGCGCTCGCTCAAGTCGCTCCAGGACACGCTCGGCCGCCACCAGGACCGAGAGGTCCAGGTCGACGCTCTGCGCTCGTTTCGCGACGAGGTCGTTACCCTCCCCGGCGGCGCGGCGGCCCTGATGGCGATGGGCGTGCTCATCGAGCACCTGGGCGAGGACGAGCGCGCGGCACGCGCCGAGTTCACCGAGCGCTTCGCCGCCTTCGCCACCCGGCGCCAGCGTGCACTGGTCAGGGAGACCTTCACCCCGTGAGCCGCGTGCTCGCCACCTACAACATCAAGGGCGGCGTCGGCAAGACCTCGGCGGCAGTCAACCTCGCCTATCTCGCCTCTCGCGCGGGCGCCCCGACGCTGCTCTGGGACCTCGATCCCCAGGGCGCGAGCACCTACCTGTTCCGCGTGCGGCCGAAGGTGCGCGGCGGCGTGCGCAAGCTCGTGCGCCGCAAGTCCGATGTCGAGAAGCTGATCAAGGGCACCGACTACGAGCGCCTGGACCTCCTGCCCGCGGATTTCTCCTACCGCCACATGGACCTCGCGCTCGACGCCGCCAAGCACTCGACCGATCGCCTCGCCCGCGTGCTCGAGCCGCTGCGCCGCGAGTACGACTACATCTTCCTCGACTGTCCCCCGAGCATCTCGCTCGTATCCGAGAACGTGTTCGAGGCGGCCGACGCCCTGCTCGTGCCGATCATCCCCGCGACGCTGTCCTCGCGCACCTTCGAGCAGCTCGAAGAGCTCGTCCGGGGAGGACCCCAGGTCCTCGCTTTCTTCTCCATGGTCGAGGTGCGCAAGTCGCTGCACCGCGAGGTCATGGCGCAGCTGCGCGCCGCGCACGTGACCATGCTCGGAGCGGCGATCCCGTCGGCCGATGAGGTCGAGCGCATGGGGGTAGACCGGGCGATGGTGGCCGAGATCGCGCCCGCGGGCCGTGCGGCGATCGCCTATGAGGCACTGTGGTGGGATGTGCGCCGCCGGCTGGAGAGGGCTCCGCGGTCGAGCGCGACCTGAGGTGTCGGGGCCAGGAAGACCGAGCGGGCGCGGACCCGCGCACGTTCCCCTGGCGGCCTGGCGGGGACCCGGTGATCGGCGAGGTCGAGCTCACCGGCGGGCTTTGGCTTGCTGATGAGATAGCCCTGCGCGAGGTCGCAGCCGAGGCTGGTGAGGAGGTGAAGCGAGGCCTTGTCCTCGATCCCCTCGGCGACGACCCTCAGCCCGAGCGCGTGGGCGAGCGCGATGGTCGCCCGCACGAGGGCGAGATTTCGGCCCCCGTTCGCCCGGGCCAGTCCGATGATGAAGGTGCGGTCGAGCTTGAGCTCGCCTACG
This sequence comes from Solirubrobacteraceae bacterium, assembly GCA_036510175.1. Taxonomy (GTDB): domain Bacteria; phylum Actinomycetota; class Thermoleophilia; order Solirubrobacterales; family Solirubrobacteraceae; genus Palsa-465. The sequence continues at coordinate 8,194 of DATCEM010000091.1, forward strand.
GCCAGGCTGCTCAGATAGGTGAGCGAGGTGAATCCAGCGCCGAAGTCGTCGACCGATACGAGCAGACCGAGGTCCCGCAGCGCCGCGATGGCGCGCTTGCATCGATCGAAGTCGGCGATTGCCGTGGTCTCGGTGATCTCGAGGACGAGCGCACTCGCCGCGAGCCCGTGCCGGTCGAGTGCTGCCGCGACTTGGTCGGCGAATGTGGGGTCGACCAGGTTTGTGGTGGAGACGTTGACGGAAACGGTCAGCTCATGCCCGACGGCATGCCAGGCCGCGCATTGCGCGAGCGCCTGGTCGAGGACCATCGCCGTGAGCGTGGGCATCAGGTCGGCTTCCTCGGCGAGGGGAAGGAACTCGAGCGGCGGGACCAGTCCTAAGCGCGGGTGGGGCCAGCGCAGGAGAGCTTCGACGCCGACGATCTCGCCCGTCGACAGGTCGACCTGCGGCTGGTAGTGGAGCTCGAGCCGGCGACCTTCGACCGCCGCCTGCAGTTCCTCGACCAGAGGCAGACCGTGGCTCCGGTCGACCTTCTCACAGTAGATGGCAAAGTTCTGCCCGGAGATCTTCGCCCGGTACATCGCGAGGTCGGCGCACGCCATGATGCCCGCGGCGTCGGGCGCTTCCGGGGGCACGATCGCGATACCGATGCTCGCGCTGACCCTGGCCCGCACCGAGTCGAGCAAGAACGGCTCTTCGATCCGTGCGATCAGGCGTTCGGCCACCATCTCGGCGCGCTCCGCATCGGCGTCCACGAGCGCGACGGCGAACTCGTCGCCGCCCAGCCGAACCACCAGGTCCGAGCTGCGCAGCGAGTCCTTGAGTCGAGCGCCAAGCTGCCTCAGGAGCTCGTCCCCGGCAGGGTGGCCAAAGGAGTCATTGACCTCCTTGAACCGGTTCAGGTCGACGAAGAGGAAGGCCAGGCTCCGGCCCGGAGCGTCGCCCTGGGCATGGGCGGCAAGGAACGGGTCGAGGAGCTGACTGAGCGCTCGCCGGTTGCCGAGCCCGGTCAGCTCGTCGGTGATCGATTGGCGCAGGCGACGCTCGGTGAGCGTCCGCAACGCAAGCAGTGAGAGAACGAAGCGACCGCCGGCCGTGGCCAGCGTGGCCACCGCCAGGGCGTCGGCCACCCGGCTCGTGTGCTGGAAGGATCCGATGCAGAGGATGATGAGCGCGGCAGTGGCCGCCGCGGTGGGCAGGAGAAAGCCGACCTTGACCTCCCCCCGCGTGTCCGCGCGGGTTGGTCGCAGCCACACCGCCGCGGCGACGAGGAGGATCGAGGTGGGCCACGCCACGGCGTTG
>DATCEM010000092.1:0-3083 GCA_036510175.1 Solirubrobacteraceae bacterium
GAAGGTGAGGTCGGCTCCGAGCTGCGCGCTTGGCTCGAGGCCGCTGCCGCGGCCGCCGCCGTCGCGGCGGTGATGCGCGATGCCCAGGAGGGGGGCCTCGAGCGCTCGCGGCAGGCATTGCTGCAGTCGCTTCGTGCCGGCCCTCCCACCGAGATCCCCCTGTTCGTAGAGCACGCTCGCCGCCTCGGCTTCGACCTGAGCTCCGGCGCCGTCGCCATCTGCGCCGAGGAGCGGACCGTGGGCAGCACGCCCGTCCTCGGTGACCTGATATCCGGACATCGCGCGCTGATCGCCGATGTCGGCGCCGGACGCCTGTGCGGGCTCATGCCGCTCGGCTCGTCGGTGGCGAGTGAGGGCGTGGAAGCGCTGGCGGCGGAGCTCACCGACCGCGGCATGCAGGTCGCGGTGTCCACCGCGCATCGCGACCCGGCGACCCTGCATGACGCGCTGCGCGAGGCCGAGGTCCTGATCGAGCTCGACGTGGCCCTTGCCGGACAGGAGGAGACCTACCGCCTGCTCATCGGGATCCTTCTGAGAGACGCGGCCCAGCTCGAGGATCTCCGCGCACGGACGATCGCGCCGCTGAGCGTCTACGACGCCGAGCACGACACCGAGCTCCTCGCCACGCTCGAAGCCTTTCTCGCCCACCACGGGTCGACGACGGACACCGCGGAAGCGATGAGTCTCCATCGCCACACCGTGGGCTACCGGCTGGCCCGCGTGCAGGAGGTCTCGGGCCTCAGCCCCTACGAGTCCGACGGACGCGAGCGGCTCGGCCTCGGCCTGAAAGCGCACCACATCCTGGACGCAGACCTGCGCCTCCCCGACGCCTAGCACGCGCTTGACGCCGCCATGGGGTGGTGCGAGGATCACCTTCGTGGCTGGCGGCAGGGGCTGCTCCATGACTTGTACACGACGGGCGGCGGCGATCCTCTCGGCCTTGGCGTGCGGCGGTGGCGGCGCACTCGCGGTCGGGACCGTCGGAGCGCGCGCGAGCGACCCGCCGGCTTCCAGGGTCGAGCTCTTCGGCCACCTCGGGTTCGTCTCGCCGTCGGGGATCGCCGGAGTGTTCATCGGCTGCTTCGGCCCGAACTTGTGCACGGGAAGCCTGACGATCAAGCAGCGAGGGCGGACGATCGCGCGCCGCGCCTCGGAGACGGTCGGCGCCGACGACGGCGGGATCGCCCACGTCAGGCTCACCGCCTCGGCCCGCCGCTCGCTCGCCCACGGTCGCCTCGGCGTCACCGTCGCGGTGGCGGACACCGACGGCGCGAAGGCGAGCACGCGAGAGGACCTCGTGCCCTTCGACACCCCCGCCGCGATCACCGCCGTCACCCGGGCGTTCGCCGCCGCATCCCCGTCGAGCATCAAGATCTTCGGCCACACCGGATTCGTGAACACGGGCGGCACGACCGGCGTCTTCCTCGGCTGCTTCGGCACCACCGAATGCGCCGGCACGATGACGCTCACCGCGGGCGATACGGTCCTCGGCGGCCGTGGCGCCTTCTACGTCTCCCCCGACGACGGCAGCATCGTCCACATCACCCTGCGCGCGAACGGACGCCGCCTGCTCGCCAAGCACCACCGGCTCACCGTCACCGTCACCATCAAGGACGCCGGCGGCTCACGGTCGCTCGCCCGGGTCACCCTGGTTCCCTACTTCGGCGACATCGACGACTACGCGCTCGTGACCTCGCCCGCCACGGTCCCGGCGAGCTCCAAGACCACCTTCGACCTGGCATTGACCAACGCGTCATCGCCCGGCTTCAGACTCGGCTCGGCGAAGCTCACCGCCCCGCGCGCCTTCAAGGTGCTCAGAGCGTCGCTGCCGGCCCAGGCCCGGGGCAGCGTCACCGTCGCCGGCAGGATGGTAAAGCTGCGCGGGCTCGCGCTGAGGCCGAACGCCACCCTGCACGTGAAGGTCACCGCGCTCGCGCCGTCGGGCTGCAAGGCCTCTTCGTCGGCTTGGACCTCGGCGGCGTGGGAGGGGCCCGACTTCGGCGTCCAGGCGCTGACCCTCGACGGCTCGCGAAGCACCGCGAGGATGTCGGTGAACGCGCCGTGCGCGGTCCGCTTCCTCACCGAACCCGCCAGCGCATCCGTCGGCCAGCACATAACGGGCACCCCCTACACCCCCTCCGGTAAGCCGGTGCGCGTCGCGGTCCTCGACAGCGCGGGCAAGGTGCTTACCTCTTCCAAGGCACAGGTCGCGATCGGGCTCGGCAATGATCCCGGCCGGGCCACCCTCAGCGGGACCAAGACCGTGCAGGCGGTCGACGGCGTCGCCACCTTCGACGATCTCACGCTGAGCAAGCCGAGCAACGGTTACACGCTGACGAGCTCGAGCGAGAACCTGCCCCGGGCCACCTCCAAGGCGTTCGATGAGGACGCCGCGAGCACGGTGTGCCAGCAGGACGAGACCTGCCAGACCGCCCTGACCACGGGACCGAGCAGCTTCCGGGTCATCGCCGACGCCGACCCGAGCAGATCCAACTCGGGGACCCTCAGCGAATCAGACGACGTCGGGGCGCCCCTGCAGTGCGGGGGCTACACGCAGGAGGACGCCAACTGGTGGGAGTTCGATATGAGCTCCGCCAACCGGAGCAAGACCATCGTCTACACGATCAAGCAGTTCTTGCTTCCACTCCAGGGCACGCTCAACGCGATCCTCGAGCTGACCCAGGTGTGCTTCGGCTCTACCTCGGACTTCATCACCAGTTCGGGGACGCCGGCACCCGCCGGCACGCTTCCCGACGGCACGAGCGGGTTTGTCGGGCTCCTGCCCAACTGCCCGTCCGCCGGACCGTGCGTCGAGTCGCGTCAGGGACCGCTCGATCTCGACAACAACATCGGGTTTGACATCGTGGTGAGCATCTACGTGCCCGAGGGGTTGGCCGGGGATCCGTGGGCGCGCACCTAGACTCAGCCTGAGACGATCCTCACCAGCGGATCGCCCGGGGATCCCCCAGTCGTCTCGCCCAGGTCCGGCACCGGCAGGCGCTCGATCCTCAGCCGTCCGAGGATCGCGTCACGCTCATGCAGGTCGCGCGGTTGCGCATGCTCCAGGAGGGCCAGGACGTCGA
>DATCEM010000093.1:0-8587 GCA_036510175.1 Solirubrobacteraceae bacterium
CGCAGAAGTCGTGGCCGAGGGGGGCGCCGACGCGCGCCGCGGCCGCCTGCATCGCGGAAAGTCCCGGCACGACACGAACCTGGATCGCTTCGTGCCCGGGACGTTGCATCGCCTCGAGCTCCACGAGCACGGCGGCGGCCATGGCGAAGATCCCCGGGTCTCCGGAGGAGACGACGGCGACCTGAGCGCCCCCGGCCGCCAGCGCCAGCGCGTGGCGGGCCCGCTCCGCCTCGACGCGGTTATCGCTCGGATGGCGCTGCTGACCCACCCGTTCCGGGACACGCGCGAGATAGCCGCCGTAGCCGACGAGGTGCTCCGCCGCCGCCAGCGCACCGGCGGCCTCGGGGGTCAGCCACTCCGGGCCGGCGGGACCGAGCCCGATGACGGTCACCGCGCCGGGGCGCGCGGCTTCGCTATCGGTTGCAGCCGCCGCGGCCGGTGCGCCGCGCCCGCGGGGAAGGCTTGGGACGAGCACCAGCGACATGTAGGGGACCGGGCCCTCCACCGCGTCAAGGGCGGCCGAGCGCTCCTTGGGGGTGCTCGCGCGCTCGACGTAGACCCCGCGCTCCGTGACTCCGGCGCGCGCGGCGGCGCTGCGCACGCGCTCGAAGGTCCGCCCGAGCTTGAGGACGACGGCGGCGTCGCTGCGGCGCAGCCACTCTTCGAGCTGCTCGGGCGCGAGCGTTCCCGGGAGCACGGTGAGGACGTCGTCGCGCCGAACGAGGGGCTCACCGGCACTCGCGGCCGCGGCGCTGAACGAGGTCACACCGGGGATCACCGTCGTCGGGAAGCGCGGCGCGAGGCGCTCGTGCAGGTACATGTAGGAGCCGTAGAGGAACGGGTCGCCGGCGCAGAGGACGGCGACATCGCGTCCGCGCTCGAGATGCTCGGCGAGCTGCGCCGCCGAATCGTCGTAGAACTCGCTCAGGGCGGCCTCGTAGCCGCCGGGATGGTCGGTCTCCTCGGTGGTGACCGGGTAGCGCAGCGGGACCTCGATCTGCGAGTCCCGCAGGTACGGCGCCGCGGTCCGGCGGGCGACGCTACGGCCGTGCTGGGCCCCGGGGTAGGCGACCACGTCCGCCGCTTGGATCGCGTCGCGGGCCTTGATGGTGATGAGCTCGGGATCGCCCGGGCCGACACCGACACCGAAGAGCCGGCCGGTCATTCGGCCTCGCTCGCGAGCGCGTTGATGGCAGCGGCGGCGATGGCGCTGCCGCCGCGACGTCCGGCGACGATGAGGTGCTCGAGTCCGATCGGATGCTCGGCCAGCGCCACTTTGGACTCGGCGGCGCCGATGAAGCCCACGGGCACGCCGATCACCGCCGCCGGCCGTCCCGCGCCCCCCTCCACGACCTCGAGCAGCCTGAACAGCGCCGTGGGGGCGTTCCCGATGACCACCACGGAGCCTTCGAGGTGCTCGCGCCAGAGTTCGATCGCCGCGGCGGTGCGGGTGGTCTCGAGCTCGGCGGCGAGGGTGGCAACGGCGGGATCGGACAGGGTGCAGAGCACGTGGTTCTGGGCGGGGAGCCGCGCACGGGTGACGCCCGCGGCGACCATCGAGGTGTCGCAGAGGATGGGAGCACCGGCGCGCAGCGCGTCCCGTGCCGCGGCGCCGAATCCGGGCGAGGAGCTCACGTCGGCGACCAGGTCGACCATCCCGCAGGCGTGGATCATGCGCACAACCGCGCGTTCGAGGATCGGGTCGAGTCCCTCGAGGTCGGCCTCCGCCCGAATCGTGGCGAACGAGCGCCGGTAGATCTCGGCTCCGTCCCTGAGATAGGCGTTCACGCGGGCACCCGTGGCGCGCCCAGGAGATCGGCCGCCGCCACGGCGCTCGTCACCGTGGATGAGTCTTCCTCTGCGCGGGAGACGACGACCCCCGTGGGCGTCGCGACCACGGTCACGCCGGCGTCGGGCGGCTCGCCGCAGCGCCGCTCACACCCCGACCAATGCTCGCGCGGCGAGGTGTCCGAGCGCCGCGGGGCGCGGCGCGCCGCGGCCGCCCTGACGTCGACCCGCGCCCGGGTGCAGGCGCCCATGCCGGCGCACGCCGACAGCCCCGCCCATCCCGACCCGGCCGAGACGATGAGCCCGAGCGCTCGCAGCTCGTGCGCCAGGCCTTCGGCCCGCGCCGCGGGAACGTCGACGAACGCGAGCGTGCGCCACGGCGAGAGCCTGACCCCTGCCGTCGGGGCCAGGAGCCCGGCGAGCGCGCGGAGCTCGACCGGGCGCACTCGGGCGAGCGGCGGCAGCGCGTTCACGGCTGCGCGCCCGTCGCGCTGGTGGGCGACGCCGAGAGCGCGGGGACCGGACGATGCGGGGCCGGCGGTTCTGGATGCTCGAACTTCCGGCTCGTGGAGCCCGAGGCCAAGTCGCTGGGCAAGACGGCGCCCGCCCCCGGGGAGATCCCGGACCCGCCAGGCGCCCGGCGCCTGCGCGGCCGCGAGCTCGACGAACGCCCGGGCGGCGGCGATCGCCGCCTCGACCGCCTCGCCGGGTGGGACACGGAGGCCGGTCGCCGTTCCCGCCAGGATCAGCCGGAAGCCGTCGCCCTCGGCCGCGAGTTCGACGTCGGCGAGGATCGGGTCGAGCGCCCGCGTCCCGTCGTCGACGGCGAAGAGGAAGCGGCCGGGAAGCGCGACCAGGTCAACGGCGCCACACAGAGCACGGTCGATCGCCTCGACGACGGCGTCGGTCTCGGTGACGGCCCCGGGGGCGCGACCGCCCAGCGGCGGCGCGAGGATGTTGCGGACACGATCGTGGGCGAGCGAGGGGAGCAGACCGGCGCAGCTGAGCAGCCCGGCCACGGTTTCGCCGGCTTCGGCGGGCAGTCCGCGCACCTGGAGGCCGGCGCGCGAGGTGAGCTCGACGATCCCGTTACCGAGTGACCCGGCCTGGGCGATCGCCCGCAGGCCCCGGGCGCCGATCCGCCCGCCGGGGAGCCGGATGCGCGCCAGGTACCCGTCCGCCGCGTCGTGCAGGCGCAGAACGCCCGGGCAGGCGTCGGGTTTTCGCTCGGGTGCCGTCACGGTCTCTCCGTTCCGCTGGGAAGGATGTAGAGCCCTTGCGCCGGCGGCGCGCGAACCGCCCTTCATCCGAGGGACTGGATTCGTCGGCGCGGCGCGATCCTACCAAGCGGGCAGGGCCGTCACGACCCCGCCCGGCTCTGCGCGCGCTATCGGTAGCGGATGGTGAACGGCTTGTCGGCGAACGACGCGAACACGCCGTTGCCGCCGAAGCTTACGGTCACTCTCAGCTTGCCGTGACCGGGCACCGACTTGCGCTTGCTCAGCTTCACCGAGAGCTTCCAGCCGCAGCCCGCGAAGATGCCCGTCCGCTGGCGGAGCACGGTCTTCTTGCCGCGCTTGATCTGCACCGAGATTGCGCCACCGCACGCGGCACCGCTCTTGACCCCCTTGGGGAGGCGCACGTGGCCGCTGAACTTGAAGCGATAGGGGAAGGTGAGCGCCGTGTGGGGCTTGGTGGTGACCGGCAGCCCGGCGATCGACTGGCGCAGGGTCTTGAACACCCCGCCGACGCCGTCACTCGTGCCGGTGGCGTTGGTCGCGACGATGCGGAAGTGGTAGGTGTTATGGGGCTTGAGGTTGCGCAGGCCGGCGCTGACGGCGGCCGCGGTCGTCCCCGACGCCAGGTGAACGGTGCCCGTCTTACTGCCGTACTTCGTGCTCGTCCCGTACTGGAAGTAGTAGGTCGTGGCCGAGCCTTCGGGATTGACGGTGGCGCCCAGCGTCGCCCTGAACGCGCTCACGGACTTGGCCTTCCCGGTGACGACGGCAGGCGCGACCGGCCCGCCGGTGGTCGCGCCCGCGGCGCTGACCTGCACGGCGCCGAGGTCGATCGGTCCGGCCGCCGGGCGGGCCGTGCCGCGCTCGTCGGTCATCGGCGCGTTGGTCGTCGTGCCCGCCTTCAGTGCCGGGCTACCTGCCCCGGGGAGCATGGTGAGCATCCCCGGACCGCCGTTGTTGGCCAGGGCGCCGAGCAGCGGGTTGCCGGTGAGCGGCGTGCCGCTGATCGTTCCCGTGCCCGGCGCAGTTCCCGCGGCGGGGCTCGAGTCGACGATGTTCGGCGAGGAGGCGACAGCCGTCGCGGTGGCGTCGTTCGTGGCGCCGTCCGCCACCGTCGCCGGCTTCGCCACGAACAGGTCGTGCGTGCCCGCGCTTCCCGCCGTCGCGCTGCCCGAGAGGATGTCGTTGACGAGTACCGCCGTCCCTGCGGTGGCGGCGCTCGCGTCGTAGCCGACCACATAAAGCGCGCCGCCGTCGTCTCCCGTATTCCCCGCGACCGTGTCGTTGATCATCGCCACCACGCCGCCCAGAGAGAAGATGCCGCCGCCGAGGCCCTGGCCCGCGGTCGCGCCCGAGCCGCCGCTGGCGCCGCCCGTCGCCGTGTTCCCCGACACCGTGCTGTTCTCGGCGAGCAGCGTGCCCTGCTGGTTGAAGATCGCGCCACCCATGCCAGCGCCGCCGCCGCCATCGGAGGTGAGCGCTGAGGCGCCGCTGCCCGCGCCAAAGCCGCCGGCCGCGCTGTCACCGCCACCGCCACCGCCACCGAAGCCGCCGAGACCGCCCGGGTAGCCACCGCCACCGCCGAAGCCGCCACCGGCGCCGGTGCCCGCGCCGCCACCGCCGCCGCCGACGCCGCCGCCGCCGTTGCCGTTGCTCGCGCCGGCCAGGCCTCCCTCGCCGAAGGCGCCGCCGCTGCCGCCGCCGAGACCGGTCACGTCGCTGCCGTTGGTTCCACCGCCGCTGCCGTCCCCGCCGAGGACGGCGCTGCCCGATTCGCCGCCGGTGCCCGTGTGAGCACCGCCGCCCGTCGCGCCGGCGGTGAGCAGCACCGCGTTGCCGCTCGCGGCGAAGCCGGCGCCGCCGCCGCCACCACCGTCGGGCAGGAGCCCGCCGCCGCCGCCGGTCGGGGCGCCGGCCGGTGCTACGAAGCCACTGCCGAAGCCGCCACCGGTGGCGCCGCTCGTGGGCGCGGAGGCGCCCATTCCGGCGCCGCCCTGGCCACTGCCGGTAGCGGTAGCGGATCCTCCCACGGCCGAGTTGGCGCTCAAGGTGACCGCCGAGAGGACGGTGACGCCCTGGTTATAGATCGCGCCGCCGGCGCCGAGGCCGCCTCCGCCGCCGTCGCCACCGGCGTCCCCTCCCTGCGCCTGCCCCCCACTCAGCGTCACGTTCTCGAGCACGAGCTCTCCCGCCCCCGGCGTGGTCCAGCTCGGTGTCGACGCGGCAGCGGGGTTGGCGCCGACGAAGAAGAGGCGGAAGTTCGGCGAGCCGGTCGCGCGCGAGATCGTGGCGCCGTTACCGACGATGGTGATCGGCGCGGCGATCGCCGGCAGTGCGCTCGGCCCGTACCAGTCGGCGAGATCCTGCGAGGCGGCGTTCGCGTACGCGGTCGAGAACGAGTAGTCACAGCCCGCGGTCAGGGTGATCGTCCCCCCGGCGGTGCTGGCGTCGGCGCTGACGATCGCCGCGTCCAGGCCGGCCGCGCCGCTGTTCGCTCCCGAGCAGGGGACGGTGACGCTCACAGCGGCGGCGGACGCTACGGCGCCCGTCCCCAGCGCGATGGCCAGGGAGAACGCTGCGACGAGGACGATGACGGCCTGGAATCGGCTTCGCCCAGCGAGCCGGCCCCGCGATGCGGCTGACCGAGTGTGGGCTCCCTCGATCCGCACGCTGGGCATTATCGCCGATCGGACCCGGCGGCTGTCAAGCGGGTACGTCCTGTGCGACGCTTCGTCCGCCCCGCTCGAGGCGCTGCACGCCTCGTGCGATCGCCGACAGGGCGAGGAGCAACGCCAGGGCGAGAGCGACGGTGGCGAGGATGTACCACGGCCACGGGCCCATAACGCTGAGAAGCGATCCGTGGACGGGCTTGTGGCGCAGGTACATATAGTTGCCGCCGGTGATCAGGTCGCCGGCGCCGGCGAGGGCCGTCCACGCCAGGCTCGCCGCGTACACGCGGCCCACCGCGCCCGGCCCTGGATACAGGCGCAGGCCGAAGACAAGCACGAGCGCGGCGAGCACCGCGCCGAGGTGGTAGCCGAAGTAGGTGAAGTAGAAGACGCTCGGGAAGCTGTAGGCGAGGTCGGGCGTGAGCACCGCCTGCAGCGACGCCGAGAGCCCCCAGAAGTAGACGAGCTCGACGAGTCGCGCGTGCGGGGTCCCGCGCGCCAGGGTCCACAGCGCCGCGGCGCAGACCAGAGAGACGGCGTCGGTGAGCTGGAGCGGGAGGTCGTACTTGATCGACCAGATGCCGAGGACGACGTCGGCGACATATTCGCCGGCCCACGCGGCGAGGATGAGCAGGGCGAGCACGCGCGCGGCGGGCTCGACCCACCGCCCCGGCTGGCGCCGCGCCGCCCACACGCCGAGCCCGCCGAGGAGGACCATGACGGTGAGGGCGGCGAGATGCGGAGGCGAGAACTGGCGCAGCGCGCCCGCTCCCGCGCTCAGTCAGCGCACGAATCGCAGGCGCCGTGGAGCACGACCTCGTGCTCGGACACGGCCAGGGGCACGCGGCCCGAGAGACTCTCGATCGCGCGCTCGAGACCCTCGTCGGAGAACGGCTGGAGGCGACCGCAGTGGTCGCATACGAGGTGATGATGGTGTCCGCGCCCGTGCCGGACGGGCTCGTAGCGCATCATGCCGCGCCCGATATCCAGCCGCTGGACCATCCCGATCTGCTCGAGCTCCTCGAGGACGCGGTAGATGCTCGCGCGCGAAACCCTTCTCCCCCGGCTGCTCAGCGCGTCCTCGATCTCGAGCGCCGACAGGGCGCAGGACTGCTCACTCATGAGCCCGAGGACCTCGCGTCGCGCGCCGCCGCGGCGGTAGCCCGCTTCGGCCAAGCGCTCGAGCGCCTCCTCCACCCATTCGTCGGCACGGCTGGTGGCGCTCATCGCGACGATTCTAGATCCGGTCGGAGACGAGGGCGTGGGGCACGGCGCGGGCGGTGCGGCTCCGCCGCCGCCAGGCCGCCCATGCTCGCCCGACCGCGAAGGAGAGGGCGCTCACCGTGCCGACGAAGAATCCCACCGGGTAGTTGGTGGTGTAGGAGAGGGCGATCGCCAGCCACACGGTCCCCAGTGCGATCGCCACCGAGAGCACCATCGCGCGAACCGGCCGGTCGGTGAACGATCGTGCGGCGGCGGGCGCGCCGATCATCAGGCTGAAGATGAGCAGGGTGCCGACGACGGGCACGGTCATCGTCGTCGCCAGAGCGACGATGACGAGAAAGCACAGCTCCATGCGGAAGCGGCTGACCCCGCGGGCCTCGCCCGCCTCGGCGAGCACGGAGGAGAGCATCAGCGGACGGTAGAGGAGGACAACGGCGAGGATGCACACCACGGCGAGCGCCGCGGTGGGGCCGAGCTCCGTGCTGCTGATCCCCAGGATCTCGCCGAAGAGCAGCGAATAGACCTCCGGGGCGTACGCGACGCTCATGCTCAGGAACAGCGCGCCGAGCCCGAGCATGAAGACGAGCGCGAGGGCGGTCACCACGTCGTGGCGCCCGCGCCGGCCGAGCACGCCGATGCCGACCGCTCCCAGGAGCGAGAACACCCCGAGGCCGATGATCGTGCTGATCCCGAGCAGGCTCGCGCCCGCGGCGCCGGCGAAGGCGCCGTTGGGGACCGCGTGGGCGACGAAGGCCGAGCCCCGGAGCACGGTGAAGAAGCCGACGACACCGGCGACCACGGCGACGATCGTCGCCTCGGTCCACGCGTTGATCATGAAGCCCGAGAACACCGCTTACCGTTCCCCGGCACCGGCGGCGAGCGGTTCGCTGATTGCAGGCGCCCCGAGGCCGCGGCGCGTCCTCGTCCGCCACAGCCCCGGGACGCCGGCGAGGAGGTAGAGGACGAAAACGATCGTCACCACGAAGAAGCTCACCGGCCAGTGGTGGCCCATCGGCGGCCAGTCGTAACTGTCGTAGGCGAGCACGACTCCGAGCCAGATCGCTCCGATGCCGATCGAGGCCGCGGCGAGCATCGCCGTGGCCGGGCGTCTCGTGAGACGGAGCGCCGCGGCGGCGGGTCCGACGAGCAGCGCCGTGCTGAGGATCGTGCCGATGCTCATGGCCGCGAGCGCGACGGTGATCGCCAGCGCCAGGAGATACAGGGCTCCGACCGGGCGGACCGGGATCCCGCGCGCGGCGGCGAGCTCGGCGCTCGCCGAGCTCAGGAGCAGGGGCCGGTACAGGGTAGCCACGATCGTCAGCACGATCGCGCCGAGCACGATGATCACCGGGACCGTCGAGCCGGCGATGGTGAACATCGATCCGAAGAGGATGGTCACGGCTGCCCCGGTCGTGTTGCGGTACGTCGCATCGAGGTAGAGGAAGAGCGCGGCCAGGCCCAAGGCCGCGCCGAGGACGATCCCGGTGGCGAGATCGCGTCCCCGGGGCCGCTGGATACCGATCAGCTCCATGGCGGCGGTCGCGACGATCGAGATCGCCACGAAGCCCCACAGCGGGCCCACCCCGATGAGGAAGGCGCCCGATCCTCCGGCGGTCCCGATGTCGCCGAGGGCCTCACCCGCGAACGACTGCCCCCGCAGAACGATGA
>DATCEM010000094.1:0-5608 GCA_036510175.1 Solirubrobacteraceae bacterium
TCCCGCGCGGTCGGGGCCTGCGCCGCCGGCCAGACCACGTCGGCGAGCAGCCGCCGGGCGCGGCGCTCCTCCCAGCCCTCGACGAGGAGGTCGGCGACATCGGCGACGAAGGGCGAGCGCACCGCGAGGTTACCTTCCTCGTCGGAGCTGCGGTAGCTGAGGATCAGCGTCTCGGTGGCCCGCGAGGCACACGAGTAGAACAGGTAGCGCTCCGTGGCCACAGCGTCCTCGCGCGGCCGCAGGCGCAGCCCCGAGGCGGTCGCGAGCTCCCACCGGCGCTCGTCGGAGAGGAAGGGCTCAGGCACCGGCGGGCGAGGGAACTCCCCGTCCTGTAGTCCACACACAAACACCACTCGGAACCGCCGTGCGCGAATCGCCGGCGGCTCGGCGAGAACCACCGCGCCTCCCTCGGCCGGGCCACGAGCCCGGACCTCGAGCGCGGCCAGGGTCTCGATGAGCTCTCGCGCCGGGATCGCCTCGCCGAGCGCCTCGAGCTCCGCCAACGCCCTGAGGACGGTGGCCAGGGCGCGGGCGTCGAGCTCTTCGACCGGGTCGAGGGTCGCTGCCTGGGCCCGCCGGGGCGCTGCGAACAGCCGCCGCGCATGCCGCGCGAGCTGGGCCACCGGATCCCTGGCGGCACGGAGCCCGGCGATCTCCTCCAGGCGCAGGCCCATGCTCGCCGCCACCTCGCCGGCCCCCGCCGCCGTGCGCACTCCCGTGCGGCGCACCGTCGCCTCGACGGCGTCGGCGAGCTCGGGGCGGGCGAGCATCCCCGGGACGCGGAGATAGCGCAGGAGCTCGTCGGCCGGGACCTCGGCGGAGGCGGCGGCCCCGGCGGCGGCCCCGGCGGAGGCCCCGGCGCCGGCGGCGGCCCCGCCGGCGGCCCCGGGCTCCATCAACGCGCACCGCGCCAGCGCGAGCAGGCCGCTGCCGAGCGGCGTGTGCTCGAAGGGGACGGTGAGCGAGCAGGCGACGGGGACGCCGTAGGCCGCGAGCACGCGCTCGAAGAGCGCGCCGGATGAGCTCAGCGATCGCACGACGATGGCGATCTCATCGGCGGGCGCCCCGGCGCGCAACTCGCGGGCGACATGGGCGGCCACGAGCTCAGCCTCCGCCCGTTCCCCCCCGGACTCGAGCAGGAGCACGGCGCCGCCGGGATCGACCCGGGAGCCCGTGCGCTCGAACAGGCCGCGCTCGAGATGGTGGAGCGCCGACCGGGATCCGGGGGCGTAGTGCTCGGAAGAGGCCGGCAGGTCGAGCACGCGGTCGGCCAGCGGGCGGAGCTCCTCGACGGCCTCCGCGCGTCCCGCGAACGCCGCTCGGCCCGCCTCGTAGGTCAGGGACACGGTGACCTCGGCCCCGGCGACCCGTGCGAGGGTCTCGATCGCGTCGCGCTCGAGCGCTGTGAGATCGTCGAAGCCGTACAGGTAGACCGGCGCCCGGCCCCACTTGCCCGGCTCGGCGCGCAGGGCATCCAGTGCCCGCCAGGCGAAGAGCTCGGCGTCGACGCATCCGAGTCGCTCGATCTCGCGTACGTACTCCGCATACAGCGACGCGACCTCGTCCGCATATCCGCGCCGATCTCCCTGCGCCCCGGCCCAGGACCGCATCGCCTGGGTGAAGCGCTGCGGCGTCACCAGCGCGCGCTCGAGCTCGGCGATCAGCGCCCCGACGGCGGGGGCGAAGCCCGGCGAGGCGGCCGAGTCCCCGATCGCCGCGAGCCGGCAGCGCCGGATCGTCGCGCGCAGGACACGGTCGCGCTGGAGGGGCGCGAGCATCCGGGCGCCGTATCCGGCGCGGCGGGCGATCTCGCGCGCCAAGCCGGGGAAGGTGAGGACCTCGCCTCCGAGCACGGCCCCTTCGGCGAGCAGCTCGCGCCGGTAGTGCTCGCGATCGAGCCCCGTGGGCACGACGAGGATCGCTCCGCGGCGAGCGGCGGCGCGGTAGGCGCCGAGCACCTCCGCCGCCTTGGCGGAGTTGGCAGGACCGAGGACCAGCGTGAGCGGCATAGCGACATGGTCGCGCGCGCCCCCGACGTCTCGCGCGCGCAGCGGCCGATCGCTAACGTTCACCGCATATGACCGCCGAGATCTCGGTCGAGCGGCTGATGGCGGTGATGCGGGACTTCGACGAGTTCGGCGGCGCCAGCATCGAACTTGTCGCTTGGGAGCTCGGCGAGCCCACGAGTCGGATCGACCCGGCCTGGTCCAAGCTCTTGGCCGACGGCCGGCTCGAGCCCGCGGGGGTCGACTCCGTCTTCGGCGAGCCGCTGTGGCGGCTGAGCGCGAAGTCCGAGACCGATTAGGCCGCTTCGGGCTGCTTCTCGGCCGTCGCGGCCACCGCCGGCGCTGCCGGCGCTGCCTCGGCGGCGGCGTGAGACTCCTCGGCGTCGGGCGGCTTCGCCCCTTCCTTGGCCCACGGCTCGTCGAACTCGACGCGCCACTTGCCGTCCTCGCCCTGCTGGAGCGCGAGGCGGGCACGGAAGCTCTTACCGGCGCGGCTCTTGAAGCCGGTGACCGGCTTCTCGGTGCGACCGGTGGCGATCATCTCGCGGGCCACGGCCAGCGCCAGCTGCTTGCCCGCCTTGGCCTTCCAGATCACGAATCCGCACCCCGGATCGTCGCGCGCCCAGCACGAGTAGCCCTTGCGGTTCTCGATGATGTCGTGGCCGCACACCGGGCAGGGCCCGAGATTGGCCCGCGGGATGCGGACGCCGTGGAGCTTCGTGTCGAGCTCGCCGACCGTCGACTCGGCGAACTTGACGATGTCGCCCATGAACGCCTCGCGTGAGTCCTCGCCGTGCTCGATCCGCGCCAGCCGGTGCTCCCATTCCCCGGTCAGGCTGGGCGAGGTCAGGGCGTGCTCGCCGAGCAGGCGGATCACGTTCAGGCCCTTCTCGGTCACCACCAGCGCGCGACCGTCGCGCTCGATATAGCCGACCGCAAGCAGCCGCTCGATGATCGCCGCCCGGGTCGCCGGCGTGCCGATGCCCGAGTCCTTCATCGCCTCGCGCAGCTCGTCCTCCTCGACGAGCTTGCCCGCGGTCTCCATCGCGCCCAGCAGCGCGCCCTCGGAGTAGCGCCGCGGGGGCTTGGTCACCTTCTCCTCGGAGCCGATCTCGCGCACCTCGGCGGGCTCGCCGTTCTCGAGCTTGGGGAGCTGCTGGTCGCGCTCCTCCTCGTCGTCCTCGGAGCGCTCGGCGTCGGGCATCTCGCCGTACACGCCCCGCCAACCCGGGACGAGCATGACCTTGCCGCGCGTCCGGAAGACGTGCGCGGCCACCGTGGTCTCCACCCGGGTGTTCTCGAACACGGCATCGGGATGGAAGATCGCCAGGAAGCGCCGGACGACAATGTCGTAGATCCGCTTGTCGTCGGGGTTCATCTTCTCGACGGGGTGTCCGGCCTCGGCCAGGGTGGGGACGATCGCGTGGTGGTCGGTGACCTTGGCGTCGTTGACCACGCGCCCGAGGGGCAGCACGTCGAGACCGACCACGTACTCGGCGCCCTTGGCGTACTCGGGCTGTGAGCCGACGAGCGAGGCGATCGGCTTGATGTCGGGGACCATGTCGCCGGTCAGGTAGCGCGAATTGGTGCGCGGATAGGTGAGCGCCTTGTGCTCCTCATAGCAGCGCTGAGCGGCGGCGAGGGTGCGCCGGGCGGAGAATCCGTAACGACTGTTCGCGTCGCGCTGGAGCGAGGTGAGGTCGTAGAGGAGCGGGGCGCGCTCCTTGCGCTCGGTCTTCTCGAGCTTGGTGATCTCTCCGGTCTGACCCTCGCACGCCGATACCACGGCATCGGCTTCCTCGGCCGTCTTCAGACGGGGAGCGGCGCCGAGGTGGTAGCGCCCCTCGTAGATGCGCTCCCCGGGAGCCGCAAACACCGCGTCGACGATCCAGTAGGGCTCGGGCACGAAGGCCCGGATCTCCTCTTCGCGCCGCGCGAGGATGGCCAGCGTCGGCGTCTGCACGCGGCCGAGCGAGACCGCGCCGTCGAACGAGGAGCGCAGGCGGATGGTCGCGGCCCGGGTCGCGTTCATCCCGACGATCCAGTCCGCCTCCGAGCGCGAGCGGGCGGCCGCCTCGAGCGACGCCAGGTCGGCGCCGGGGCGCAGCGAGCCGAACGCCTCCTCGATCGCGCTCTTGGTCATCGAGTTCAGCCACAGCCGCTCGACCGGCTTCTTCGAGCCCGCCTTCTCGTAGAGATAGGCGAAGATGAGCTCGCCCTCGCGCCCCGCGTCGCAGGCGTTGACCACGATGTCGACGTCATCGCGAGCGAGCAGGCGCTTGACCGCGGTCATCTGCTTCTTCGAGCGCTCGTCGCGGACGACGAGCTTGAAGTGCTCGGGAACGATCGGCAGGTCGGCCATCTTCCACTTCTTGAAGCGCTCGTCGTAATCGTCGGGATCCGCGAGCTGCACAAGGTGCCCGACGGCCCAGGTGACGACGTGGTCGGGGCCCTCGAGATACTCCTTGTGGTCGGCGAACGCGCCGGGCAGGACCTTGGCGATGTCCTTACCGACCGATGGCTTCTCCGCGATGACGAGTGTCTTGGACATACGAGCGCTGAGCGTAGCGCCCGAGGCAAGCCGGCCCTATGCCGCGCACCCGTCGGTGGACACCGACCCCCGAGATGAGGAGGCTTTCGCCAATTCTGAGCGGATCACCGCCACGGGGACGGCGAAGCCCCCGGGGCCCGTTCCCCGCTCCGGGTTGGTGATCTGGGCGAAGACCATCGCCACCACCTCGCCGCGCGAGTCGACGAGCGGCCCGCCCGAGTTCCCGGGGCGCACGAGACCGCGCAGCGCGGTGATGCTCCGGAGCACCGGGCCGTTGCCGTAGGCGTTGCTGGTGATCACCCCCTTGGTGACGCCGATCCGGCCCGGCTGGGCGTTGAACGGCCCGTCCTGGGGATAGCCGAGGATCGCCGCGGCCGTGCCCGAGCTCGGGGCGGCGGCGGTGTGCAGCGCCGGTTCGGATAGTCCCCGTACCCGCAGGACGGCGACGTCGTTGTGGGGATCGAAGAGGATCACCTGCGCGGCAAGCGCCGGGCCATCCCCGCCGACCTCCACTGTCGTGTCGCTCTCACCGGCGACGACGTGAGCGTCGGTGATCACCAGACCGGGCGCCGCGACCCAGCCCGATCCCTCGATCCCCAGGCCGCAGGCCGTCCCGATCACGCGGACCACGCTGGGAAAGGCGGACCGGACCTTGGGCGCGGCGACGATGCCCTTGCTCGGCCGGGGCACGTCGGCCGAGGGGCCGTTGAGCGACGGGAGCGGGTCGTAGCGCGAGAGCGCGTTGAGGATCCCCCCCGACGGCGGCAGAGCCTTGTCGAGGTCACGCAGGATCACCGAGTGCTCGAGGTCCTCGCGGAGCGCCGGGGTGGTGACCGCCGCCAGGGTGACCGCGCCGACGATCCACACGATTCCCAATCCGATGCACGCGGTCAGCGCCGCCCCGAGCAGCCCGTCGATGGTCCGCAGACCGGGAAAGCGCAGGGCAAAGCGCACGCGCATCCCCAGCCCTTCGAGGATGCTCGCGAACAGCGCCCCGACGAGCAGCGCTCCGACGAGCCCGAAGAGCGGGGCGTAGATCGAGTGCGAGCCG
>DATCEM010000095.1:0-2405 GCA_036510175.1 Solirubrobacteraceae bacterium
GCGCTCCGCAACGAGCTCCGCTGGAACGACGCGGCTTTCAGGCTCGCGCGATAACATTGGAAGCCAAGCGGGTGTCGTCGCCGTACCGCGAGCTGAAGGAGAGGGCCTGGGCCGCCAATCAGGAGATCCCGAAGCGCGGCCTGGCCATCTACACCTTCGGAAACGTGTCCGCGCTGGATGCCGCCCGCGGCGTCATCGCCATCAAGCCCAGCGGGGTGGAATACGAAAAGCTCACGATCGATGACCTGGTGGTGGTCGATCTCTCGGGCAAGATCGTGGAGGGCAAGCTGCGGCCCTCGTCCGACACCGCAACCCACCTGGTCCTCTACCGGGCCTGGAAGGGCCAGGGGATAGCCGGCGTGGTCCATACGCACTCCGGCTATGCGACCGGATGGGCACAGGCGCGGCTCCCCATCCCCATCTACGGGACCACCCACGCCGACCACCTGGCCGAGGACGTGCCCTGCACCTCGGTCATGTCCGACCAAGCGGTAGAGCGGGACTACGAGATCGAGACCGGAAACCAGATCCTAGAGTGCTTCGAGACCCGCGATCCGCTGGCCACCCCGATGGTGCTGGTGGCCGGCCACGGTGCATTCACCTGGGGTGAGACGCCGGAGAAGGCCATCTACAACGCCGCGGTGCTGGAGGAGCTGGCGCGGATGGCGTTCGTCACGCGGACCCTCAATCCGGCAGCGGCGCGGCTCCCGGATCGCCTGATCCGCAAGCACTTCGAGCGCAAGCACGGCAAAAGCGCGTACTACGGACAGTCCAAGTAAGCGCGCCAAAGTGAAGAGCGGGAAGAGCGGATAGACGCGCCAGCTGTGGAACGTCCGGGACCCTAAGAGGAGCCATTGGTGGATCACGAGCAGGGCGACGCACTGGAGCTCATCGGATCGGGCAGCGCCGTGCTCGGCATCGAGCTCGGATCCACCCGCATCAAGGCCGTGCTGATCGCGCCGGACACGACGCCGCTCGCGTCGGGCTCGCACGCCTGGGAGAATCGTCTCGCGGACGGCGTCTGGACGTACGACATGGCGGACGTCTGGCGGGGGCTGGCCACCTGCTACGCGTCGCTCGTCGAGAACGTGCGCGGCCGCTACGCTTGTGAGCTCACGTCCGTCGCGGCCATGGGCGTGAGCGGGATGATGCACGGGTACGTAGCGCTCGACCGGGAGGGGAAGCTCCTGGTCCCCTTCCGCACCTGGCGGAACAACATCACCGGCAAGGCCTGCGCCGAGCTGACCCCACTCCTCGACTTCGCCGTGCCGGAGCGCTGGAGCATCGCCCACCTCTATCAGTCGATCCTGGAGGCGCAGCCACACGTGCCGTGGATCGCCCGCCTCACGACGCTGGCTGGCTACGTCCATTGGAAGCTAACCGGCCAGCACAAGATGGGGTTGGGAGAGGCCTCGGGCATGTTCCCCATCGACCCGCACACAGGCGACTGGGATGCCGCGCGGATGGCCAAGCTCGACGGCCTGATCGCGCCGCGCAAGCTGGGCTGGAAACTGCGGGACATTCTCCCCGATGTCCTGCCGGCTGGTCGTCCCGCCGGACAGCTCACCGCCGAGGGCGCCAAGCTCGTCGACCCGACGGGGAAGCTTCCGCCCGGCATTCCGCTCTGCCCGCCCGAGGGGGACGCGGGCACGGGCATGGTCGCGACCAACGCGATCCGCCCGCGCTCGGGAAACGTGTCGGCGGGGACCTCGGTGTTCGCGATGATCGTCCTCGAAAAGAGCCTGTCGCGGGTCCACAGCGAGATCGACATCGTGGTCACGCCCGACGGCAAGCCGGTGGCCATGGCCCACGCCAACAACGGGTCCTCCGACCTCGACGCCTGGATCGTCCTCTTCGGCCAGGTCGCCAAGGCGCTGGGCGCCGAGCTGCGGCCGGACGAGCTTTACGAAAAGCTCCTGCCGCTGGCGGTCCAGGGGGATCCCGACGCGGGCGGGCTTCTGGCCGTCAACTACGTCTCCGGCGAGCACGTCACCGGCTTCACGGAGGGCCGACCGCTGTTCGCGCGCAGTCAGAACAGCAAGCTCACCCTGCCCAACTTCGTTCGCGCGATGTACTACGCCTCGCTGTGCGCGATGCGGACCGGCATGAACGTCCTCACCGAACAGGAGGGGGTGGTCATCGAGGAGATCCGCGGTCACGGCGGCTTCTTCAAGGGCGGCGACACCGGCCAGCGCATGATGGCCGCGGCGCTCGATGTCCCGGTCAGCATCCCCGCGACGGCCGGTGAGGGTGGCGCGTGGGGCATGGCCGTGCTCGCCGCCTACAGCCTCGTGGCCGATCTGTCGCAGCCGCTGCCCGACTACCTCGACGCGCGGATCGCCAAGCGCATCGGCCAGCCGGTCCAGGACGACCCGCGGGACGTCAAGGGCTTCGCCGAGTTCTTC
>DATCEM010000096.1:0-4434 GCA_036510175.1 Solirubrobacteraceae bacterium
AAGATGCGCACGAGGCCGCCCCACAGCAGCGCCTCGAGACCGCCCACGAGCGTGCCGCTCCAGGCCAGGCCGAGGAGGAAGGGAACTCCGAGGCTCAGCACGACGATCAGCGGGAAGCTCTTACCGATCCGCCGCATCACCGGATCCTCGAGCAGGTCGGGGCAGTAGCGGCGCTTGGACGCCTGACCGTTCGTCTCCCACAGCCATCCGACGTGGGCGTGCCACAGGCCGGCGAGCATGCCGCTCAGCCCGGCGCCCTGGCCGGCGTGGGGCGAGTGCGGATCGCCCTCCTGATCGGGGAAGGCGTGGTGCTTGCGGTGGTCGGCGACCCAGTCGAGCACCGGGCCCTGAACCGCCATCGAGCCCATGATCGCGAACGTGTAGCGGATCGGCCGGTAGGTCTCGAACGCGCGATGAGTCAGCAGCCGGTGAAAGCCCACGGTGATGCCGGAGGCGCTGACCACGTACATGACGGCGAAGATCGCCAGGTCGCGCGTATGCAGCGCGTTACCCCACGCGAGCACCGCGGCGGCGATCACCGCGAGGAAGGGGACCAGTACCGCGCCGATGTTGACATTGCGTTCAGTTCTCGTCATGTCCGGCACATTACATACGCCTTACACAATATTCTTGCCATCATCCCAAGGACTCCACCCGCGATTTATGCCAAACCAACAAGAAATTCCCCTTGAACGCCCCTGGCAGGCCGTTCCCGCCGAGCTCAGGCCCATCCTCGAGCCCGAGCTCGGCACGATCGCCGAGGAGATCATCCGCTCGATCGTCAGGGCGATCCCCGATTACCGGCGGCCACTGCGCGGCGCCTTCGGGCGCGGCGTCCACACAGCGATCGATCAGGCCCTGGCCCAGTTCCTCGACCAGATGGGGCGCCCGATCCCCGCCGAGCGACCAGGCCGCGAGGTGTACCTCGCCCTCGGCCGCGGGGAGCTTCGCGCCGGACGGTCGCTCGACGCGCTCCAGCTCGCTTATCGCATCGGCGCGCGCGTGGCGTGGCGGCGCTTCGCCGCCGCCGCTCGAGTAGCCGAGGTCGACGGCGCCACACAGGCCCTGCTCGCCGAGGCCATCTTCGCCTACATCGACGAGCTCTCGGCCGAGTCCGTCGAGGGCTATGCGCTCGAGCAGGCCGTCGACGCCGGCGAGCGCCAGCGCGAGCACTCAGCGCTGGTGCGCGCCGTGGTCTCCGGAGTCGTCGAGGATGCCGACCGTCTCGCGGTGGCTCTCGCGTGGAAGGTGCCGCGACGGCTCGCCGTGCTCGTGTGCCGGCACCGCAACGCCGAGCGGCTCGCGGCGCTCGTGGGCGAAGGCGCGCTCGCCGGCCGGATCGACGAGCATGTCGTGGTCGTCGTCCCCGACCCGGACGCGCCGGGGCGCCGCGCCCGGATCACCCAAGCGTTCGGGGACCGCACGGCGGCGATCGGCCCGACGGTCGCGCTCGAGCAGGCCCCCGCGAGCTATGACCGCGCGGTGCGCTGCACGGCCCTCCAGGAGAAGGGGACGATCGCCGCCCGCGGCCTCGCCGACAGCGACGAGCACCTGGCCGCCCTCGTCGTCCACGCCGATCCCGACGCGCTGGCCGATCTCGCCGCTCGCCGGCTCGCCGCCCTCGACGACCTGACGCCGATGCAACGGGAGCGCATGGAGGCCACGCTCGCCGCATGGCTGGCCCGCGACGCGAGCGTCGCCGAGACCGCGGCCGACCTCGTCGTGCACCCCCAGACCGTCCGCTACCGCGTCGGGCGCCTGCGCGAGCTCCTCGGCGACCAGCTCGACGACGCCGACGCGCGCTTCGAGCTCGCGCTCGCCCTGCGTGCCCCCCGCCGCCAGTAGCGCGCCTACCCCTTCTCCCCAAGCTCGAGCACCGCCAGGAACGCCTCCTGTGGCACCTCGATCCGCCCCACCTGCTTCATCCGCTGCTTGCCCTTCTTCTGCGCCTCGAGGAGCTTGCGCTTACGCGAGATGTCGCCGCCGTAGCACTTGGCGATCACGTCCTTGCGGTAGGCCTTGATCGTCTCGCGCGCGACGATGCGCGAGCCGATCGCGGCCTGGACCGGGACGTCGTACTGCTGGCGCGGGATCTTCTTGCGGAGCTTCTCGACGAGCATTCGCCCGATGTCGGCGGCCTTCGAGCGGTGCACGAGCATCGAGAGCGCGTCCACCGGGTCACCGGCGAGGATGATGTCGAGCTTGACCAGGTCCGACTCACGCAGTCCGATCAGGTCGTAGTCGAGCGATGCGTACCCCCGCGTGCGTGACTTGAGCTGGTCGAAGAAGTCGAGGACGATCTCCGCCAGCGGAAGGTCGTAGCTGATCTGGAGGCGCTCGGCCGAGAGGTAGTGCATGCCCGCGTGCTCGCCGCGGCGCTCCTGGCACAGCTCCATGATCTGGCCGACGAACTCCTTGGGGGTGAGGATCGAGGCGCGGATATAGGGCTCGCGCACCTCCTCCACCTTCGTCGGCTCGGGCATGTCGTTGGGCGAGTGGACGGGCAAAATGGTGCCGTCGGTGAGCGTGACCTCGTACTCGACGCTCGGCATCGTCGCCAGCAGCTCGAGGTCGTACTCGCGCTCGAGCCGCTCGCGCACGATGTCCATGTGCAGCAGCCCGAGGAAGCCACAGCGGAAGCCAAACCCGAGCGCGTCGGAGGTCTCGGGTTCCCAAGCCAGCGCAGCGTCATTCAGCGTCAGCTTCTCGAGCGCGTCGCGCAAGTCCGCATAGGCGTCTGACTCGATCGGGAACAGGCCACAGAAGACCATCGGCTTGACCTCCCGGTATCCGGGGAGGGGCTCGCTCGCGGGGCGGGCCTTAACGGTCAGCGTGTCTCCCACTCGTAGCTTGGTGACGTCCTTGACGCCGGTGATGAGGAACCCGACCTCGCCCGGCCCGAGCACGCCCGCCGAGGTCATTCCCGGCGAGAAGAACCCGATGTCGTCGATGTCGGCCTCGGTCCCGGCCTGCATCGCGCGGATCGCCTCGCCCTTGGTGAAGGTCCCGTCCACAACCCTGATGTACGCGATCACCCCGCGGTACTGATCGAACTCGGAATCGAAGATGAGTGCTCGCGGCGGGGCGTCGGGATCGCCGGCCGGCGGCGGGACGCGTGCGATCAGCTCGTCGAGGACCTCGCGTACGCCCTCGCCGGTCTTGGCGCTGATCCTCAGCACATCGTCGGCGGGCTCGCCCAGGAGCTCGGCGACCTCCTCGGCGACGCGCTCGGGCTCGGCGCCCGGAAGATCCACCTTGTTCAGGCAGGGAATGAGCTCGAGTCCGGACTCGACGGCGAGGTAGGTGTTGGCCACGGTCTGCGCCTCCACCCCCTGCGAGGCGTCGACCACGAGCAGCGCCCCCTCACAGGCCGCCAGTGACCGCGAGACCTCGTAGGTGAAGTCGACGTGCCCCGGAGTGTCGATCAGGTGCAGCTGATAGGTCTGGCCGTCGCCCGCGGTGTAGGACACTCGCACGGCCTGCGCCTTAATCGTGATCCCGCGCTCGCGCTCGAGGTCCATCGAGTCGAGCACCTGGGCGCGCATCGCCCGCGGATCGACGGTGTGCGTGAGCTCGAGGATCCGGTCCGCCAGCGTCGACTTGCCATGGTCGATGTGGGCGATGATGGAGAAGTTGCGGATGTGCGCTTGGTCAGCCACGTCCGACGTAGGTTACGTCGGCCAATTCTGGAAACGGATCTCAGCATCGCCGGCGCTCCCGGCGAAATCGACGCGGGCGCGGATCAACCGGGGTCCGGACCGCCCGCCGCGTGCACATCCGCGCCAATTGAATGAGCGCAAGCGAAATGCAACTTCAACGGGGGCGCGACTTCATCGCGTACATCGCCCGGTCCGCGGCCTCGACCGCGGCTGCGATCGAGCCCCTCGGCGGCACCGAGGCGCAGCCGAGCGACCAGCGCAGCCTCTGCTCCGGCACATCTGGCCTCGCCGCCGACTCCATGCGCGCCTCGACGAGCTCGCACCATGCCCGAGCGTGATCGTCGTCGGTGTAGCGAAGGAGGACGCCGAACTCGTCGCCGCCGATCCGGGCGACGAGATCGGTCGAGCGCACCGACCCCGCGAGCAGCGAGGCGCAGCAGCACAGGAGCGCGTCTCCGGCGCCGTGGCCGGACTCATCGTTGACCGTCTTGAGCCCGTCGATGTCGACGATGACCACCGAGACCGGCGAGCGACTGGAGGGGACGTGTTCCTCCTCGCCCCGCAGGGCCTCCTCCCAGGCTGAGCGACTGGCCACCCCGGTCAGGGCGTCCGTACGGAGCTGCTCGCCGAGGCGGGCGTTCTCGGCCTGCAGGCGCTCCTGGGCGATTCCCCGCCGGACGACGGCCTCAGCGGCGTCGGACATCGCCGCGGCGACACGCTGACAGAGCGCGGTGAAGCCGCGCAGCCCGGGCTCGGCGTGGACCACGAGGAGAAC
>DATCEM010000097.1:0-2993 GCA_036510175.1 Solirubrobacteraceae bacterium
CGGTGTCTTCTGCTGCGTCACCGGCGTCTCGGGATCGGGCAAGTCCACGCTGGTCAACGACATTCTCTATAAGGCGACGGCCAACCGCCTGCATCGCGCCCGTCAGCGCCCGGGCGCCCACCGGCGCATCACCGGGCTCGAGCAGCTCGACAAGATCATCTCGGTCGATCAATCGCCGATCGGACGCACACCGCGATCGAACCCGGCGACCTACATCGGGCTCTTCGATCAGATCCGCGAGCTGTTCTCGAAGACTCAGGAGGCCCGTGCCCGCGGGTACAAACCGGGCCGGTTCTCGTTCAACGTCAAGGGCGGGCGCTGCGAGGTGTGCCGGGGCGACGGTCAGATCAAGATCGAGATGCACTTTCTCCCGGATGTCTACGTGCCCTGCGAGCAGTGCCACGGCAAGCGTTACAACCGGGAGACGCTCGAGGTCCGCTTCAAGGGCAAGACGATCGCCGATGTGCTCGAGATGCCGATCGAGGAGGCGCTCGAGTTCTTCGCCCACATCCCGAAGATCCGGCGCCGGGTGGAGGCGCTGAACGACGTCGGACTGGGATACATGCGGCTCGGGCAGCCCGCGACCACGCTGTCCGGAGGCGAGGCACAGCGGGTCAAGCTCGCCGCTGAGCTTTCCAAGGTGGCGACGGGAAGGACCCTTTACATCCTCGATGAGCCGACGACGGGGCTGCACTTCGCCGACATCCAGCGGCTGCTCATCGTCCTCCAGCGCCTCGTCGATGCGGGCAACTCGGTCGTGGTCATCGAACACAACCTCGACGTGATCAGGGTTGCCGATCGGATCATCGATCTCGGACCCGAGGGCGGAGAGGAGGGGGGGAGGGTGCTCGCGACCGGAACGCCGGAGCAGGTGGCCGCGGTCGAGGATTCGAGCACCGGACGCTTCCTCGCCGATCTTCTGCCCGTGCGCGTACGACGGGGCCGCAGTATGAAATCTGCCGCAATGGGGTAGGTAAACCCTCGCTAGTGACCTACAATTCACTTCAGCAGGAGCCGCTGATCTAAATCCGCGGAGGTTGAAGTTCTGGCAATTCTGGTCGTCCTGGTGTGCGTCGCGGCCGCAGGGCTCTTGGTGTGGCTCCTGCTGGAGTTCGCGGGTCACGCGTTCGGGGATACGGCTATGCCTTTGCTCCACCCCCGTGAGCTGCTGGGATTCTCCCCTCGTCCCGTCTATCAGCCCAGAGACCTGGCCAGCGACGCCCAGCTTCCGGCGGTGCCGCCGGCGACCGAGACGTCGGTTCCCGGCACCATGCCCCAGCCCGCGGATCCCGTGTTGGCCCCGACTCTCATCATGAGCCCGGCGGCCGCGCCCGCTCGAAAGATCGCGGCGGTGGTGGCGCCGTCCACGAATCGAACCCAGGTCGTGGCGCCTGCGCCGGCGCCGGTACCGATGCCTGCGCCTACCTCGGCGCCTGCGCCTGCCTCGATGCCGGCACCGGCCCCTACGCTCGCGCCGCTTCAGGCGGCCGCTGATCCCGGGCCGGCACCGGCACCCGATGCCCGGGCGTCCTCTGGACCCACCCGGAGGGCGACCGCCCCAGCGGGCCGGCCGTCCTCGCGCGAGCCCGGGCGCCGCGGATCCACGCGATCCGGGGAGAAGAACGACGCGGCCGCCGAGTCCAACGCGGGTCGTCGCGGCTCTCGCATCCGTCGGCGTCGAGGGACCGTCGAGGACTCCGGCGCCGATCCAACGCCTGCGGAGCCGGTCGTCGAAGAGAGCGTGAGGGTGATCTCGCGCACGCCCAGGCCCCACGCGATGCCACCGACGCTGAGCTCTGAGTCCGCCGCGGCGCCCGCGCTCTGGCCCTTGCCTACCGCCGCTGAGTCTGCCGCGGCGCCTGCGCCCTTGCCCTGGCCCTTGCCGACGCCTGAGCCCGCCGCGGCGCCTGCGCCCTGGCCCTTGCCGACGCCTGAGCCCGCCGCGGCGCGTGCGCCTTGGCCTGTGCCTGCCGCCGCCGAGCCCGCCGCGCCGCCGCCGTCTGCGTCTTGGCCCTTGCCTACGCCTGAACCTGCCGCGGCGCCCGCGCCCTGGCCGCCCCGGCCCGAGGCCCCTGCGCAGGAGGCAGAGAATTGGCGCGGCGGCCTGAGCCGAGCAGACGCCAACGGCGAGCGGGACGACGGCATGGCGTCGATGGCGCGGAGGACGGCCCTGATGGTCGGGTCTCGCGCACGCGAGGCTCTGCTCGGGTACCCGTTCCCCGCCCCGGACTCCCCATCAGGGGCGCCCTATGCGGGCGCGGAGCCGGCGCCCGGGGAGACCGTCGTGCTCGTCGGCGATGACGTCGAGGCTTGGGTCCGCGAGCGGCTGTACGGGGGACATCTGCCGTCTCGATGAGCGGACGGGCCCGGTGTCGGCAGTTGGGGGGGGATAGGACGGCGTCCAGCGCCTCCTGTCGTCGGTGCAGCGCCACCCGGCCGGCCCGAATCTCGTGCGCTCGGCCCCGCCTCGCCGCGCCCGACGCGCCCCGCCGTGGAACCTCGGACACGCCCCGTCTCCCCCAGCGCCGGTACGGTTCACATCAATGGAGTCGGTCGCCGCGCAGGCGAAGCTGTGGGCGCAGAAATGGCGCTGGTATGAGCGCAATTCTCTCCCGTGGAATCGTGCCCGGATCCACTGGGAGCTGATGCGCCGTGGGGCGTTCGCGCGCTGGCCGCTGCACGGCAATGTGCTCGAGACGCTGCGGGATGGCCGGCTCGAGATCGGTGAACACACACTGCTTGAACCTGGCGTCTGGCTCACCGCTCCGGCGCCCGCGCGCATTCGGATCGGATCCGGCGTCTTTCTCAACCTCGGCGTCATGGTTGCGGCGCTCGAGCTGGTCGAGATCGGGGACCATTGCATGCTTGCGAACGGATGCTTCGTCACCGATGCAAGCCATCGGTTCGACGACCCCGGCCGGCCCGTACCGTGGCAGGGCTTCACCACGAAGGGCCCGACACGGCTCGGCGACAACGTGTGGTGTGGCGCGAAC
>DATCEM010000098.1:0-2571 GCA_036510175.1 Solirubrobacteraceae bacterium
CTGCCCGCCGCCTGAGCGCGGCGCGGCACTCAGACGATGCGCAGGTCGCGCCGCCGCGGCGGGCGGTCGCCGAGGACGATGAGGGCGGCGCGGGGCGGGCCGCAGGGCGCGATCCGCGCATGGACGCGAACTCCGAAGGCGCGGCGCGGGCGCACGAGCAGCGAGGAGATCTCATCGCTGCGCGTGCTGGCAGCGTGAAGCACGGCCATGAGGTCCACGGGATCGCGATTCTCGGCCTCGGCCCCCCCAAGGAAGCGGTCGACCGGACGGTCGATCACGTCCTCCTCGCTCACGCCCAGCAGCCGCTCGGCGCGGTGCGAGAGAGCCTGCACGGTGAGCCGCGAGTCGACGACGAGGAACGCCTCAGCATGGTCGGGGGCGGCGTCGGACCGGGTCTCGAGGAGCAGCCCCATACCGCACGAGGGGCAGACGCGCGCGAGCGGAGACACCGAATCGTGGTTCGGCCTGGCGGCGCACTGACCGCAGAACCACGACCAGCCTGAGCCGTCCGCAAGCGAGCCCTGGACCAGCCGCAGCGCCGGCGGTGTCATCGCCGTCTCCCTGTCATCAACCATGGAAACGGCGGCGGACCGCCGAGGTTGGTCAGTTGGCGCAGAAGATGTGGACCTGAGCGGAGAGGGAGGGATTCGAACCCTCGAACGAGGTCACCCCCGTTACGCGATTTCCAGTCGCGCCCGTTCAGCCGCTCCGGCACCTCTCCGTGCTGCGCATGGACTCCTGCCGGCGCAGACCTCCGGGCAAGCTTAGGGCACTCCTAGTGCACCGCCAGACCATCAAAGATCTTTTGGAACGTCGCACTAGATCTGCCAGCTGCCGTTTCGCAGCACGGGCACGGCCTCTGCGGCCGCGGTTATACCGGTGACCGCCACGTCATCGCCGCCGATCATGAAGTCGATGTGGATCTGGCTGCTGTTGACCGCGTCGTGGTAGGCGTCGTCGACGGTGAACTCGAACCCCTGCCCGAGGGCGATGTGGCTGGCCGCGTTCTCGTCCAGCAGAGTGTCGAAGAAGACGGTGTCCAGGGGTCCGATCCGCCCCTCGCGGTCGACCAGCGCCACCTCGCCGAGCCGCGCCGCGCCCTCGCCGCGCGCGGCGAGGGCGCGCAGGGTATCGGCCCCCTGGTCGGCGTCGATCTCCACCGCCCGCCCTGCTTCGAAGCGGACCCGGATCCCCTCGATCAGCGCGCCCGAGATGAACAACGGCTTGGTGGAGCGCACGACGCCGTCGACCCGCGCCGGGTCGGGAGTGGTGAACACCTCTTCGGTGGGGATGTTCGGGACATGGACGATCCCCTCCGCCGTGCTCAGCCGGGCCCCGTGCCAGTGGCTGCCCGGGAGCAGCCCGATCTTCAGGTCCGTGCCCGGGCCTTCGAAGTGCAGGGCGTCGAATCGCCGTTCGGTGAGCTTCGCCGCCGAGGCTTCGAGCGCGTCGAGACGCGCGGTCCAGGCGGCGGCGGGATCGGGCTCGTCGAGGCGGCACACGTGCGCCACCTGGCGCCATAGGAGCTCGAGCGCCTCCTCCGCGTCGAGGCTCGGGTAGACGATCTTGGCCCATGCGCTCGTCGGGCAGGGTGCCGCGGTCCAGTTCGTCGAGCGCGCGTTGAGGAGCTCCATCCCCTCACGGGTAGCCGGGAGGATGTCACGACCGACGAGAGCTGGATCGAGTCCCTCGAGCGCGCCCGGGGCCGCGGGACCGGTGAAGGCGATCCTCGCGCACCGATGCTCGCCGATCGCTCGCATCCGCTCCCCGTACCACGGCGGGACGTAGTCCAGCGTGTCCTGCGCGGCGTGGAGGATCCGAGAGCGCTTGAGATGGACGTCGAAGACCGCGAGGTCGACGAACTTCGCCTGCTCCCTGTAGGCGACGTCCGCGACGGCTCGCGCCATCTCCTCCTTACCGGGCTCGCTGCCGATGACGACGACCTGTCCGGGCTGGACGTTGGCGCCGAAGCGCACGATGAGCTCGGCGAGCTGCCTGATGGTCTGGGGGTCGGGCATGGCGCGAGATTAGAGGGAGCGCACGCGGACGTGGGCTGAGGTCCCGTATCATGCCCGCCTGACCAGGACCCGAGAGGAGCACACGTACGTGGCATTCGATGTTGGAGATCGTGTAATCGCTGAAAAGAGTGGCCGTCGCTCACGGTCGCGGGGCTCCGTGCTGCGCAACCCCCGGCACGGAGTCATCGAGGAAGTGTTGCGCGGTGATCCGCGGCCGCGGTACCAGATCCGCTGGGATGTCGGCGAGGTCAGCATCTACTCGCCCGCCAACAGCGGCCTGCACCCCGATCCGGACTTCGCCCCGCCGGTCAAGGGCAAGAAGAAGGCCTGATTCCGCCTCAGCGCTCGCGCACGGCCACGACGTCGATCAGGCCTGCGAGCCGGAGGGTCAGAGTGGACGCCTGGCGGCAGTCGATGACGACGGCGATTTCGAGCATCGCCGGCGTGGACCTTCGGGCCACATCGCCCACGTGGTACTGAAGGGCCACCACCTCGCCGCCGCGCCGGCGGACGACGCCGATCACGCGCATCAGGGCCTCGCTGCTCCCGGTCG
>DATCEM010000099.1:0-2162 GCA_036510175.1 Solirubrobacteraceae bacterium
GGCGAAGGTGACCATGCGTCGGCTGTCCTCGTCGTAGAGCTTCAGGCGCACGGCGCACAGTCCCTGCCACAGGGAGATGGTGTGCGCCCGGTGCAGGAACTGGTTCTCGTCGTGGGCTCGCTGAAGGTTGTAGTTGGGGATCTTGGCGTTGAGGTGATGGACGTGGTGAAGCCCGATGCTGCCGGTGAAGAACTGGAGCACCTTGGGGAGCTTCAGGTACGAGCTCCCGGCGAGGGCGGCGTCGATGTAGCTCCACTCGCCCGAGCGCTCCCAGTAGGCGTCCTCGAACTGGTGCTGCACGTAGAAGAGCCACACGCCCGCCGCGCCACCCAGGGCAATCGTCGGAACCTGCACGAGCAGGTACGCGCGCCACCCGATGAGCAGGATGAGGCCGCCGACGATGGCGACGATGGCGACATCGGTGTACAGGTGGCTGCGCCGGATGCGCGGCCGAGCGCTCATGGGGATCATCCGGGGGGCCAGCGCGAGCGCCCAGATCGGGCCCAGGGTGAACATGACGAAGGGACTGCGGAATAGGCGGTAGCCGAGGCGACTGAGCCACGGCTTGGAGCGGTACTCGGCGACCGTCCAGGTCTCGACGTCACCCAGCCCCCGCCGGTCGAGATCGCCCGAGGAGGCGTGGTGTTGTGCGTGCTCGTGGCCCCAGCTGTGGAACGGCGTGAACACGATCAGCCCAGCGAAGATGCCGACCCACTTGTTCCCGCGCTTGGTCGGCATGAAAGATCCGTGGGTGCAGTCGTGGAAGACGATGAACGTCCGCACGAGGAAGCCCGACGCCGGGATGGCGAGAACGAGCACGAGCCAGTAAGAGACTGGGAGCAGCAGCCACATCGCCACCATGAGCGCGAGGTAGGGAACCACCGAAGTCGCCAGGCAGGAGATGCTGCGGCGTATGTCAGCCCGCGCATAGGGAGCGAGCGCGTCACGCCAGCGCGACTCAGGGTCCTCGTCCTGCACCTCCGGAACGGCGTGAGCGAGAGATGTCGTGCCCACGTAAGGCCTCCTGTAAGTACAAGGTCGACGGCCAACGGCCGACGACTGGAATGCTTCCAGCGTACCGATTCCGGCGGCCAACCACCAATTGACCGCTCAGGGCGGTCGCCCTACGGCGCCCCCAGCGCCTCGACGCAGATCCACAGCGCCTCCTCGATGTGGATCTGCGGCACCCCCTCGACGCGAACGGTGAAGAGGGCGACCCGGTGCGTATCGGGCGAGGGTGCGTGCCCGGACGCGACCTCTCCGAAGAGGATCGCGTGCACCCACGCGGCGTCCGCGACGACCAGCCGGCCGGCCGGCAGCTGCCTCGGGGAACCCGGACGGTTCGGGAGCCCCGCAGGGTTCCCGAGCTCGGTGCTGCCGAGCCGCTCGCCGTCGAGGGTCGTTCGGATTCCGAGTCCCTCCACGTCGACGAGGTCGGCGTCGAGGGCCCAGACGCCCACCCCGGTCTCCACGAGGGCGACGAGCATCGCGTCCTCGAGCAGCCCGCGCGAGACGAAGTGCCCATGCATGAGCCGCTCCAGCCCCGCCTGCTCGAGCGGGGTCCGGGTGACGTCCGGGTCCAGTCCGATCTCGCGGAAGAACACCCGGTAGGCGTGTCCGACAGGCTGCTGGCGGATCGCCACCACCGTCGGGCCCCGGTAGCCGTTCGAGAGATCCCGCAGACGCGCCTTGAGCTCACGCGGGCTGTCGCGGCGCCGAACCTCGACCGTCACCCACTCCAGCCCGAGCCGCGGGAACTCCGCGCGCAACCGCGGCTCGATCCACCCCGGGGCGGCCTGGAGGTCTACCTCCTCGGTCATCGCGGCTGTGAGGCCAGGAGGGCGCGCACTCGCTGCGAGAGGGCCGCCGGCCGGGCCCAGTGCTCGCCGATCAGACGATCCTGCACGATCCCACCACGATACGCGAGCTCGATGAGTGGACAGACCTCGACGCCGTACTGATAGCCGACCGCGCCATCGGCGTCATAGGCGACCGGGATCGTCCAGCCGTGCGCTCGCACGACCTTCGCCGCCGCCGAGTGGCTCGAGTCGACGGCGACGGCCGCGAACTGAACGCTCGGGATCTCACGCGACAGGGCCTGCATCGTGTCCACCTCCTGCGTGCACTGCCTTGCCCCGATGACGAAAAAGGCGAGCACGAGC
>DATCEM010000100.1:0-2470 GCA_036510175.1 Solirubrobacteraceae bacterium
CGATGCCGCGCAGGGGAGCGCGCAGGTTACGTTCGATGTCATAGGAGAGGGCCTTGAGGGGAGAGACGTAGACCAGCCGTGTATGCCCCTCGCCGGTGTCCGGCTCGGAGACCAGGCGGTCGATCGCCCACAGGAACGCGGCCAGCGTCTTGCCCGAGCCCGTGGGCGCGGAGATGAGCACGTGCTCGCCGGTGGCGATGGCCGGCCACGCCTGCGCCTGGGCGGGGGTGGGCTCGGCGAACGCGCCCTCGAACCAGCCGCGGACGCGAGGTGAGAAGGCGGACAGCGGCATGCAGAGCCAATGTAGCGGCCGCTGCGACGGCTTTCCTCGCCGCCCGGCGGGCCGCCGGCGGCGGGGCTCGGAGCCCCGCCGCCTGCCTGCTCCCGCTAGCGGCGGACGGTGATCGTCTTCATCGTCGTCGAGCTGAGACGGGCCGCGTCGGTGGCGACGATGACGATCTCGACCTTGACCTTCTTCGGCTTACCGACGAGCTTCTTGGCCGGCACGAGCTTGACCGTGCGGGCGCTCGAGCTGAGCTTCGTGCTCGTGCTCGCGAGCGTGAGGTTGAACGCCTTGGCGATCGTTGCCTTGTTCACCGTCCCGAAGAGCGAGACCTTGAGCGAGGCGGCCTTGCTCGGCGTGATCTTGAACTTGATCCCCTTGAGGAAAGCCTTGAGCTTGAGCTTGCCCGCCAGCCCCGTGACCTTGACCTTGGGGGCGGTGTCGGGCAGCACGGTCACCGGGGCCGAGGCCGTCGGCGTCACCGCCGCTGATGGCGCCGACGGTGGGCTCGTGCCCAGCGCGTTGGTGGCGGTCACGGAGAACGTCACCGGAATGCCATTGGCGAGTCCGGCAACCGTGATGAAGGTGCCACCGTCGAGCGTGACGGCGCTCTGGCCGGTGGAGGCGGTGACCGTGTAATGCTCGACCGCCAGCCCGCCGTCCGAGGCCGGCGGCACGAATACCACTTGTGCCGAGCCGTTGCCGGCAGTGGCGGAAACCGATAGCGGCGCGCTCGGCTTCGACGTGGGCGTGAACAGCTCGGCGGCGGTGCTGCCGTTGCTCAGGTCTGCCGAGCCGCCTGCGGCCAGCACCTGTCCATCGGGAAGCAGGGTCGTCGTGAGCGCCGCGGTGGGCGTGAGCAGGGCCCCGGTCGGCGTCCAGGTGTTAGACGATGGATCGTAGATCTCGCTGCTCTGGGCGATCGCCTCGGTGGTGTCGGTGATCGTGACTCCGCCGGAGGCCAGCACCCGCCCGTCGGCCAGCGACGTCATCGCGAAGAGAAGCCGCGAGGTCCCCATCGACGCCCCCGCGGTGAAGGAGTTCGTGGTCGGGTTGTAGATATCCGTGGTCGCGGTGATCGCCTGCGTGGGAGACTGTTCACTCTCGCCGCCGGCGACGAGGATGCTGCCGCCGGGCAGCGTCACAGCCTGGCTATCCACGCGGGGCGAGGACATCGAGTTGGCGACCGGCGTCCAGGTATCCGCGGTCGGGTCGTAGACCTCGCCGCTGGTCAGAACGGCGTCCGACGTGCCGAATCCGCCGGCGACGAGCACGTCTCCGTTGCCCGCAAGGCTGGCGGACGCGAGATAGCGTGCGGTTCCCATCGCGTGCGCAGGGGTGAAGCTGTTGGTGGACGGTACGTAGAGATCTGCCGTCGTCACGGCGTCGCCGCTGGCGTCCTCGCCGCCGGCGACGAGGACGTCGCCGTTCGCCAGCAGAGTGGCCGTGGCGGCGTACCGGGCCGAGCTCATCGTGTTGGCGGCAGCCGTCCACGTATTCGAGGTCGGGTTGTAAACCTCGGCGGTGTTCAGGGCACCGGAGTTACTGCTCGTCGACGATCCCCCGGCGACGAGCACGTTCCCATTCGGAAGCGTCACGCCGACCGCGCTGGCTCGGGCGGTCGACATCTGCGCCGCGCCGCTCCAGCTGTCTGTGGCGGGATCGTAGATCTCGGCTGACTGGAGGGTGCTGGATCCTGCCTGGCCACCCGCGACGAGCACGCTTCCACTCGCGAGCAACGCGGCCACTTGTTCGTAGCGTCCGGTCGTCAATGAGCCAGCCGGACTCCACTCGTTAGGAGTACCCGCAAGCGCCGGAACCGCGAGCATGACCGCTGCGGCGATCGCGCAGAGCACGGCAGCAGCGAACGTCCCTCTCAACTTGTATACGCCCACGACGGGCTCCTCTCCCCGTAGAAACCCGGCCCGGTCGGAGACTCTATCCAACGGCACCTCGACTCACCTAATCTTCCGAGTATGCGCGCGCTCGTTGCCGCCCCCACCCCGCCTCATGTCGAGCTGGCCGAGGTGCCAGATCCAGCCCCCGAGCGCCACCACGCTCTCGTCGAGGTCAAGGCGTTCAGTCTCAACCGCGGCGAGAGCAAGCGCCTGGCTTCAATGGAGCCGGGCTCGGTTACCGGGTGGGACGTGGCGGGCGTCCTCCGCGCGCCGGCTGCCGACGGAAGCG
>DATCEM010000101.1:0-2207 GCA_036510175.1 Solirubrobacteraceae bacterium
GGCGGCCTCCGGGAACTCGGTGACGATGATGGCGAGGATCACCGAAGCCTGGAGCGCGCCGCCGACGCCCTGGATCAGGCGAGCGACGATGAGGACGCCCTGACTGGGCGCCGCGCCGCAGAGCGCGGAAGCGACCGTGAACAGAAGGATCCCGGCGAGAAACACGCGCTTACGGCCGAGCAGGTCACCGAGTCGTCCGGCGAGGAGGAGGAAGCTCCCGTAGGTGACGAGAAAGGCGTTGATCACCCAGGTCAGGTTGCCCTGGGTGAAATGGAGGTCGCGCTGGATCGAGGGCAGCGCCACGTTGACGATCGTTGTGTCGAGGATGATCATGAGCTGTGCGAGGCAGACGACCCCGAGGGCCATCCAGCGGCGGCGATCACCGGTCGAAGTGGAGAGCGAGGCGGTACTCATCTTGAATTCCCAACTGTTGAGCCTGGAAGCGGGCGGTGCTAAAGTGGAGGGTGCCTCCAGAACTAAGCGGAGGCTCCCTCCGGAACTATACGGAGGGGTCCTCCGGTTTGTCAAGCGAATCTTCCGCACGTTTCCATGAGCACCACCGAGACCGCCCAACAGTTCGGTCCCGCGCGTCCCAAGCGCGCGGACGCCCGACGCAACTACGAGAAGGTGCTTGCCGCCGCCCGCGAGGCCTTCGCCGATGGCGGAGCGGCGACCTCTCTAGAGGAGATTGCGCGACGCGCCGAGGTCGGGATCGGGACGCTCTACCGCCACTTCCCCACTCGCCAGGCGCTGCTGGAAGCGGTCTACGTCGGCGAGGTCGAGGAGCTGTGCCGCTCGGCCGCCGACCTGGCAGAGCTGGCGCCATGGGAAGCGCTCGTCGGGTGGCTACACCGATTCGTGGGCTATCTCGCCACCAAGAAGGCGCTGGCCGACGAGCTGATGAGCTACCTCGATCGTGACGCCGACCTGTTCAAGAGCAGCCGTGCCGCGCTCTGGGCAGCGGGTGAGCCGCTGCTCGAGCGCGCCCAGCGGGCCCACGTTGCGCGCAGCGATACCGATCTCGCCGAGATCATCCAGATGGTGGGCGGGATCGCGAAGATCCCCGCCACCGACCCGGCACAGATCGATCACATCCTCGACATGGCGCTCGATGGGCTGCGCTACCGGGTGAGCGCAGAGGCGAGCGCCCCCTCACGCTAGTCACTAGTTGCCTAGCGGGCCGGAGCTGGGTAGGATTTCGACGATCCAGCGGCCTCGAGGCGTATCGCCTCGAGCCGATACTTGCAACGTTCTGATTGAGGCAAACAGCTACGTGTCCACTCAAGGCTTCCGCAATCTGCCCGAAGAACCCGCGGCAACGCGCTACGCCGGCGCCCGCAATCGCCTACCGGGAACGATCATGGCGGTCAAGAAGGACGGGCTCGTGGCCCAGGTGGAAATGGCCTGCGGCCCCTACCGCATCGTCTCGCTGATGTCCCGCGAGAGCGCCGACGAGCTCGACCTCAAGCCCGGCGACCCGGCGACCGCGATCGTCAAATCGGCTGCCGTGTTCGTCGAACCCACGGACCGCTCCCCCCTGGCGGGGGTCAGGTAGGCGGCTGGCGGGTCGAGCCGCGGATCACGGTCGGCCGGTCATGTACTTCGTCATCGCCTGGGCCATCGCCCTGGCGCTGAGCCGCTGAAAACGGGTACTCACGAGGAGCGCCGCGTCGGTCGCGTTGCGCATGTTCCCGCACTCGATGAGGACCTTGGGCACGGTGGTCAGGTTGAGCCCCGCGAGATCGTCGCGGAAGGCGATCCCGTCCCGCCCGTCGTAAGTGCTCTCGGGCATCCCGGTCAGCGCTCGAAAGCTCTCGCGAAGGTAATGGCCGAACTTCTCCGACTCGCCGATCACGCGATCGTTGGGACCGTCGGCGACGGGCTCGAGGATGGCGAAGCCACGGCCACCGGGAGGCCCGCCATCGGCGTGAATGTCGATCGCGACGTTCGCGTGGGCGCGGTTGATGATCTGCGCGCGCGTCGTCACGCACGGCCCGACGCCATCGTTGCTGTGACGGGTGAGGACCACCTTCGCACCCTCGGCGTGAAGGTCCGCGGCGAGGTCGGTGGCGACGCTGAAGTTGAAGCGCGCCTCGGTGTAACCGCCATCGGTCTCCGTGCCCGTGGTGTCGCACCCCTCCTCGTTACGGCCGTTCCAGATCGGGTGGTTGATGAAACCGGGGTCCGTGTAGTTGTCACCGTTATGG
>DATCEM010000102.1:0-2399 GCA_036510175.1 Solirubrobacteraceae bacterium
CGGCTCGATCGGCTTGACGAGGTCGCGTCCGATCCCGAGCGCCGCGTAGATCTTCAGCTCGATCTCGTGTGCGGTGTCCGGATGCTCGTCGAGGAAGGTCTTGGCGTTATTGCGTCCCTGGCCGAGGCGCTCCTCGCCGTAGGAGAAGAACGAGCCGGACTTGGTGACGATGTCGTTCTCGATCCCGTAGTCGAGCAGGCAGCCGGAAGTCGAGATGCCCTGGCCGAACTCGATGTCGAACTCCGCCTGCTTGAACGGCGCCGCGACCTTGTTCTTGACGACCTTGACGCGAACGCGGTTACCGACCGCCTCGGTGCCGTCCTTGAGCGTCTCGATACGGCGGATGTCGAGCCGCTGGGAGGCGTAGAACTTCAGCGCCCGCCCGCCGGGCTGGGTCTCGGTGGGCCCGAACATCACGCCGATCTTCTCGCGGATCTGGTTGGTGAACACGCACACGGTCTGGGTGCGGTTGAGCGTGCCCGCGAGCTTGCGCATCGCCTGGGACATCATCCGCGCCTGGACGCCGACCGACTGATCGCCCATCTGGCCTTCGAGCTCGGCGCGCGGGGTGAGCGCGGCGACCGAGTCGACCGCCACGAGGTCGACCGCGCCCGAGCGGACGAGCATGTCGACGACCTCGAGCGCCTGCTCGCCGTAGTCGGGCTGGGAAACGAGCAGCTCGTCGATGTCGACGCCGATCCGCCCGGCGTACAGGGGATCCATCGCGTGCTCGGCGTCGACGAACGCGCACACCCCGCCCAGCTTCTGCGCCTCGGCGATGATGTGGTAGACAAGCGTCGTCTTCCCCGAGGACTCCGGGCCGTAGATCTCGACCATCCGGCCGCGCGGCACGCCCCCGATCCCCAGCGCGATGTCGAGCGAGAGGGCGCCGGTCGGGATCGCGTCGACCGCGACGCGCGCACCGGGATCCCCCATGCGCATGACGGTGCCCTTGCCGAACTGCCGCTCGATCTGGGTCAAGGCGCCCTGAAGGGCCGCTTGGCGCTTGGCATCTGACTTGGTATCGGACGTCGCGCCGTTCCTCGCTCCGGCCTTGTCGTGGTCGCTCATCCCATCGGCTCCTTGTCTAACACGCATTGAACCCACCACGGTAGGACGCATGGCGGACGGAACGGGCACGCTAGAGCCCGGCGCTGCAACGAAACAAGACCAAATCGTGCCGAATCACCAACGCCCGTCACACAGGCTGACGCACGCCGCGGATGGCATGGCAAGGAGCGCCGACTCGGACGCTCAGGCGCCCGGCGGCAGCGTGAGGAGCGCGGCGCTCGCGGCAGGAAGGCTCACCGCGTAGGCGCCCGAGCGCGGCGTGAGCGCCTGGGGCTCGGGCGGGGGCAGCTCTCCCGTCCCGGTGCGGGCCCCGAAGCTCTCGCCGCCGAGCGTCACTCCCCCCGTCGCGTAGGCGCTTGAGGCCCGGAGCCGCTCGATACTCGCGGGGTGGGCTGCACCCCGTGCCTGCACCAGCGCCAATGCCGAGCGCCGCAGGCTGTCGTTGATGAGGAGCACCCGGATCCGGTGATCGGGCGCGAGGGTCGCCCACGCGCGAACCTGATCCTGGGGTCCGGAGCTGATCCGCAAGAGCCGAGACCCGGCGGGAGCGGCCTGAGCGAACATCATCACGCCGTAGTACAGGGGATGAACGATCGCCTGCCATTGCCCACTGGCTCGATCGAAGTCGAACAGCCCGTTCGCGGCATCCGGGTACGTGTGGATATCGGCTCCGTCGACCCCGTCGGCGGCGATGGCGAACAGGGCGTCCATGACCCAGAGCGCCGAGGCAAACGTGTTGCTGACGCCGAGCCTGCCGTTGCAGGTGACGGAGTTCATCTCGTCGATGCGGAAGGTGGCCCCGACGTCGTGCGCGAGGGCGACATAGGGCGAGATGCCGTTCACCACACCACGCGAGGCCAACGGCGAAAGCAGGTTCGGAACCGAGGGATACTGCGGGGAGGACGGCGTGGTGACGCACTGGTTCAGGCCGTAGGCATGCCAGGTGACGATCC
The DNA here is from genome assembly GCA_036510175.1 of Solirubrobacteraceae bacterium. GTDB lineage: Bacteria > Actinomycetota > Thermoleophilia > Solirubrobacterales > Solirubrobacteraceae > Palsa-465. The sequence continues at coordinate 2,025 of DATCEM010000102.1, forward strand.
TCACCCGCGAGGCCGGCGCGAGAAAGCGGCTGATGCCCTCGAGCCACGGAATCAGGCCGGTCGCCGGGCCGGCCACCGGCAGCGGCGGCAGCGCGCGGAGCGTCCGCGAGAACTCGGCATAGAACGCGTCCGGCCCGTATCCCCGGCGCCGTGCGTACACCGGCGTGCCCAAGTGGCTGTACCACGGGATCGGCGCGCCGTGGAGCCTTCTATACCACGGAACCACCGGGTAGAGCTCAGGCTCGTTGCCGATCTCGAAGGCCGCGATGTACCTTCGCCCGACGCCACTAACGAGGCGGCGCGCCTCCACCGCGGCGATCCTCGGCTGGTTCGCCTCGAGGCCCACGCCGAGAATCAGTCGAGCGTCAGCGGCCT
>DATCEM010000103.1:0-2467 GCA_036510175.1 Solirubrobacteraceae bacterium
AGGCTCGAGTCCATCCTCGAGCCGGTCGTAGCACAGGGTGCACTTACCGGCGCGTCCGTCGATCGGGTCGCGGTCGACGACGCCGAACGGGCACGCGGGCACGCAGTAGCCGCAGCCGTTGCACACGTCGGCCTGGAGGACGACGGTCTCGTGCTCGGTACGGATCAGCGCCCCGGTCGGGCAGGCATCGAGGCACCCGGCGTTGGTGCAGTGCTTGCACACGTCGGACATGAACACCCACTTGCTCCCGACCCCCTCCGCCATCGCGACCAAGTCGGGGAGCTCCCCCGCCGGGGGGATCGCCGGCAGGGCGCCGATCGCTTCCTGCTGTAGCGGCGCCGAGGGCTCGAAGAGCTCGACGAAGCGCACGTGGCGCCAGGTCGATGCCGAGAGCTCGCCCGTGTGGTCGTAGGAGCCACCCTTCTTGAACTGCGAGCCGTCGGCGGGCAGGTCGTTCCACTGCTTACACGCGACCTCGCAGGCCTTGCAGCCGATGCACGTCGTGGTGTCGGTGAAGAAGCCCATCCGCCGCGCGCCGCCGCGATGGATGGCGAGCTCGGTGGGGGCGGCGACGGTGCCGGTCATCGGTCAACCTCCCGAGTTCGCCGCCAGGCGAACTCGCAAGTGACGACGAAGTCGTTACCAGTCAGGGCGTCACCTCCTTCGGGGATTCGGCGCCGCGATCGTCCTCGTTCGGGGCGACCGGGCGGACTGAGGAGACTCCCTTGAGGCGTGCGGTTGAGGGCTCGGTGCGCCGGCCGGCACGCACGTCGCAGGTGAAGGCCTTGGATTCCTGGATCGTTACGTTGGGGTCGCCCGAGAGGGCTCCGAGGTCATTCGTCGAGTCGCCGGGGTAGCCGCCGGCGTAGCCCCAGTGCCAGGGCAGACCCACCTGGTGCACGGGCTTGCCGTCGATCCTCAGCGTGCGCATCCGGTCGGTGACCAGCGCGCGCGCCTCGATCTCCGCCCGCTCGGTGACGATGGTCATCCAGCCACCGTCCTCGATGCCCCGCTCGCGGGCGAGGACGGGGTCGATCTCGGCGAACATCTCGGGCTGGAGCTCGCCGAGCCACGGCAGGGTGCGGCTCATCCCGCCTGCGGTGTGGTGCTCGGTGAGCCGGAAGGTCGTGGCGACGACCGGGTAGCGCGGGTCGCCGGTGGCGTGCATGGGGTTCTCCGGGCGCCGCCAGCGGATCCCGGCGGGATCGGCACCGAGGTCGGGATAGAGGAGATTATGGACCGGGGACTCGATCGGCTCGTAGTGGGTGGGCAGGGGCCCGTCGAGCAGGCCGCTGGGTGAATAGAGCCAGCCGCGACCGTCGGCCATCATGATGAACGGGTCGTCGCCGTTGATCGCGTCCATGCCCTCGGAGTCGTCCCCGGCGCGGTAGTCGGGTCGCTTGTCGACCGGGAAGTCGGGGACGTCGTAGCCCGTCCAGCGCCCCTCGTCCTCGTCCCACCAGACGTACTTCTTGCGCTCGCTCCAGGGTCGTCCCTCCGGGTCGGCGGACGCCCGGTTGTAGAGCACGCGGCGGTTGGCCGGCCACGCCCACGCCCACTCGGGCGACACCTGACCCCCCGGCTCGCTCATGTCGCCGGGGTTGCGGCGCCGGGCCTGGTTGACGCCGTCCGCGAAGATCCCCGCGTAGATCCAGCAGCCGCACGCCGTCGAGCCGTCGGCCTCGAGCTCGGCGAAGCCCGATACCGGCCTCCCGGTCGCCACCTCGTATCCGTTGATCTCCCCCAGCACCGCCTCGACGTCGGGCTCACGGATCTCCCCGAGCTCGGGATAGTCCCAATGCAAGTTGACGATCGGCCAATCGCGCCCCCGCTCCGACCCGGCGTAATGGGCTTTGACCCGCTTGGCCAGGTGGTGCATGAACCACAGCTCCGAGCGCGCGTCTCCCGGCGGCTCGAGCGCCTTATCGTGGAACTGGACCAGGCGCTGGGTGTTCGTGAAGCAGCCCTCCTTCTCCACGTGCGCGGCGGCGGGCATGAGGAACACCTCGGTCTCGATGTCCTCGGGCGCCAGCTCGCCCGACTGCACCTCGGGCGAGTCGCGCCAGAACGTCGCCGTCTCGATCTCGGCGAGGTCACGGACGACGAGCCACTTGAGCTTGGCCAGCGCGCGGCGCTGCAGGCCGGCGTGCTGGGAGCCGACGGCCGGGTTCTGTCCCATGACGAAGAAGCCCTCGACGCCGCCGTCGAGCATCCGCATCGTCGTCGCGAAGTGCGAGTGGTTACCGCTGATGCGCGGGATCGCCTCGAAGCCGTAGCCGTTCTCCTCCGTGGCCGCGTCGCCGAACCAGGCCTTGAGGAGCGAGACGATGTACTTGTCGAAGTTGGACCACCAGCCCCGTTCGGCGCCGCCGGTGTCGATGTAGCTCTGGAGATCGAGCTCCTCCTCCCCGGCGCGGGGCATGTGCAGGTAGCCGGGAAGGAGGTCGTAGAGCGTGGGGATGTCGGT
>DATCEM010000104.1:0-6383 GCA_036510175.1 Solirubrobacteraceae bacterium
GCGAGTCCTGGGAGCTCGCTTCGCCCACCGCCTTCGGCCGGCTCATCGGGATGCTCAAGGCGGCGGTGATCGCCGGGGACGCGAGCTCGGCGGCCGCCTACGCCCGCACTCAGCTCCCGGATCCCGTCGAGACGCCACCCGCGAGCTACGCGCTCGCCATCGCCGCGCTCGTCGAGTACGACGACGCCACCGCGCGGGCGGCGATCGCTGTGATGCGAACCGGGTCGCCGCCGTTCGTCCGGGCCGCCGAGGCCATCGAAGGCCTCGTCGAAGCCGACGAGGATCGGTACGCCGCCGCCGTGGGCGCGATCGTGACCGACTTCGAAGGTCGCGAAGAGCACCTCACCGGGGTGCCCATCGCCGACACGGCGCTCATGCTCGAGCGCTTCGCCTCGGCGCGGGGGATGGCGTGCTCGCCGGTGTCGCCCCTGCTTCCGGCGAACGGCTGAGGGCAGCACCGCAGGGAAAAAAGACCGCTGTCCGGGCCCGCCCCGGCCCGGACAACGATCGTGCCCCTCCTGCTCATCGCCGCCGGGCCAACCCCACCCGAGCAGCGAGTTCCTCGATGAAGACCAGAAAACGGTAATCAGGCTTAGAAGTCAAGCCAACGGGGCATCATCTGTCCGTTTTGCGACTGCTGCACAATGCTGCACCCGTCGTCGTGTCCGCGATCGGACAGCGGCGATCCAGCGCGGGGGCGAGCTGACGTGCCCGCGCAGGGCGCCCAAGTCGAGATGGTGCGGGTGCTCGACGAGGATCCCGACATCGGGCGCTATCTGTCCGGGCGGGCGCTGACGCTCGCATCCTCGGCCGCGGTGGCACCGCTCCTGCGCGTGGCACCGGGGCCGACCTCCTTTCTCATCGACGAGTCGGCGACCCACGCCCATCTCGGCCTGCTCATGCTCGACGGGCTGATCGTCCGCCACCTGATCTTCGGCCAGATCGGGGCCAACGACTTCCTCGGTCCCGGCGATCTCCTGCGCCCGTGGCTGAGTCGCGGCGACAGCTCCGAGGTCGTGCACGTGACGTGGGAGGCGCTCGGCCCCACACGCCTGGCCGCGCTCGATCAGGACTTCGCCAATCGCACCCGCGCCTGGCCCGAGATCGCCACCGCCCTGCTCGATCGGGCCGCCGAGCGCTCAGACTCCCAGGCGTTGCAGGCCGCTCTGCACCAGACCAGGCGCGTCGAGGACCGCGTCCTGCTCGCGCTCTGGCACTTCGCCGGGCGCTGGGGCCAGGTCGGGCCCGAGGGACGGATCGTCAGCCTGCGCAACATCACCCGCGAGCTTCTGGCCCGCTTCGTCGGCGCCCGACGCCAATCGGTGAGCACGGCGATCGGAAACCTGATGGCGACCGGAGCGATCCGGCGTCTTCCCGACGGCAGCCTGGTTCTTCCTCGGGAGCCACCCCAGCTCGAGCACATCGCGCCGGGTCGCCGCGCCACCGACCGCCAGCCGCGGCTCAGCGAGCACGGCTAGCGCCCGCGCGCGCGCGCAGCCAGCGAGCCAGCCACAGAAGCGGAAGCAGCCGCTCGCGCAAGCGCCACCAGCCCCCCTGCTCGATCCGCCCCAGGGTCTCGTCGCGCTCACGCAGGACCTCGAGCGTCGCTGCTTGCGCCGCCATCTCCTGCCTGAGCCCAGTCTCGCGCTCGTGCGCCCACGCCCGCCACGCGGACGCCGGCGGATCGAGCAGCGCGCCGGCGAGCTCCCGGGCGTCCACGGGCGCCAGCGCCAGCCCGTCCTCGAGCAGCGTGAAGAGCCGCCCGGCGACATCCGACGCCACCCGCTGGTGGGCGCCGATCACCCGCTCGAGGAACGACGCCATCTGGAGCGCGACCGCCCCCGCGTCGAAGCGCTGCTCATAGGTTGCGCGGGCGCGCGAGGAGAGCTTCGCTCGCAGCTCGGCGCTCGCCGCGAGCCGCCCGAGCACCGACGCGAGCGCCTGTGGGTCGCCCGGCGGCACGACGAGGGCATCCTCGTCCGCGGTGACGACCTCGCCGATCCCGCCGGCGCCACTGGTCACGATCGGCTTGGCGAACATCATCGCCTCGATGAGGACGACGCCGTGCGACTCGTAGCGCGAGGGAGCGCACACGATGTCGCAGTCGTAGTAGAGCCGGTGAAGCTCGGCATCTGAGACCGGGCCGGCGAAGCGAACGGCCGCCCGCAGTCCGGGCCGGGCGGCTCCTTCGCGCTCGAAGGCTTCGCGGATGCTCGGATCGGCGTTCGCGCCCGCGAGCGTGAACTCGACGGCCACGCCACCCTCGACCAGTTCGCGCGCGGCCGCCAGCAGCGTGTCGACCCCCTTGCGTCGTTCGAGGCGACCGACGAAGAGGACGTGCACCGCTCGCCCGTCGCGTGCCTCGTTCCTCGTCGGCGCTCCATGATCACGCAGTCCCCGACCGATCACGGTGCTCGCGTCCGGGCGCAGGCCGTGGTCCTCGATCGTCTTGCGCAACACGGAATCGGTGAGACCGTGGAGATAGCGAGCGCGTCCCAGGGTCTCGTGCTCGAGGCGCAGGCGCTCGTCGATGTCGGGCACCCGGAGGTAGCCGGGGTCGATCTCGGTCAGGGTTCGCAGCGAGGTCATGCACGACACGATCGTCGGGAAGCGGTCATCGAGGGCGCACACGGCTCCCTCCGAGCGCCATAGGGGGGCGAGCACGGCGTCGACCGGCTCCTCGCGCTCGTGGATGCGCCTGACCTCGCGGTACGCGGCGGCGGCGTGCATCAGGTTGTGTGACGCGGACTCAGGCTTCGCGCCGGAGCATCGCCCCGACACCGGGGGGACGGGAAGGCTGTGGATCGACACCCCGCGTAGGACGGGTGCGGGCATCTCCGAGGCATTGGTGAGGAGATGGATCGAGTGGCCCTGCCCCGCCAGCGCTTCGGCCAGATCGCAGGTCGCGCGCGCCAGCCCGCCGCGCCCGTCGGGCTCAACATCGCGACACGCCAGGCAGAGGTTCATCGAGGCCGACGAAGATACGCCCCCAGCGGACACCGCCGGGGCGCTCAGGACACTCAGGGCAGGAAGAGCATCCCCTGCGCCTGCACGCTCGGTCCGTGGAGGACGACGCGGGTGATCGCGCCGGTGTCCGGGTTGAGCTCGCCGAGGTAGTTCGCCGGGAATCCCGGGCCCGGGCAGGTGCTCGGCGCGTCGCCCGCATCGCAGGGCGTGTCGGCCACGAAGACGGAGCCACGCTTGAACGGGCCCGTGACCTTGATGATCGTGTTGGCCGAATTATCGGTTGTGTAGATCGCGCCCGAGCGATCCGAGGCCCACGCCGTGTCGTCGACGGAGTCCGAGAGCGTGAGCACTGACAGAGTCTGGTGCCGGGTCCCGGCGCCGCCCACGAAGACCTGCTCCTTGTCGCCCTGGCTCGTGAGCATGAAGTCGCCGGCGAACCGGTGCGCGTAGGCCGGGACGACCTCGTTGGAGTCGGGGTCGGTGAGCGCGAGGTGCACGTGCTTGCCGTACATGGGGCTGTTCGTATTGGCGAGGACGGCGGCGGCCTCGTCGAAGAACAACGGACGGATCGCCGCCACGCGGCTGGCGGCATGGAACACAGCTCGGTACACGGCCGGATACTTAGCGCTCGGGGCGGCCGCGCCGGTGGTACCCGGGGCGGAGGCGCTGATGAGCACCATCCGGTGGTAGATCTCGATCGCGTCGGTACCGCCCTTGGAGGGCAGAGGCTCGCTGTAGCGGTAGTGGACGGCGGCCCCGCCGGCGGCGGGATCGATCTCGTACACGCTCGAATGCGCGTCCTCGTTGACCGTCGCGATCACGCGCCCATCCAGTGGATCGGCAGTCAGGCCGTCGCATTTCCCGACCACGTCCCACTGGTCGACGGGATGGCCGCTCAGGCTGAATTCGACGATCGTGCTGTCCCGGTTACCCGTCGTGCTCGCCTGGCCCTGCGGCCCTACTCCGTTCTGAAATCCGACGAAGATGTGGTGGCCGAGGTAGGTGATGTCGTCGGGCAGGGAGATCGCCACGCTGCCCTTGGGGGTCGCGTGGAGGATCTTCGCGCCGGAGGCGAACACGTGGTCGGAGAACGCGGCGCCGGCCGCGGTGGCGCCGCTCGCCGGCGCGCTCGCGCCGCCGGCGACCAGGGCGGCGAGCGCGATCATCGCCACCGGCAGAGCCTTGGTCGTCCGTCCGAATACCGCTCGCATACGAGGTCTCCCTGCCACGCCACACCGGCCAGCGGCCGAGGCTAACGCGTGGGTCACGCCGAGATGCGGCCAAGTCGTTACCGCTGCCCGGCGGCCCGAATGCTCTCCGGTGAGGAGGCCGGGCGGCTGGGGGTGAAGCCTGGGAGCTCGAGCTCGAGCCGCGTTCCCTGAGCCTTCTCGGCATCGCGCACGAAGGCCCGGCCGCCGTGGGCGTCGGCGATCGCGCGCACGATCGCCAGTCCCAGGCCGGCGCCGCCGACGGCCCGCGTGCGCGAGGGATCCACGCGGTGGAAGCGATCGAACACGCGCTCGCGTTCGCGAGCGGGGATCCCCGGACCGTCGTCGATGACGGCGAAGCGGATCGCGCTCGAGCGGACGCGCTCGACCTCGAGCCTGACCAGTCCCTCGGGCGCGGCGGTGTGCTCGATGGCGTTGCGCGCCAGGTTGCGCAGGGCCTGCGCGAGCCGGTCGGGATCGGCGAGGAGCGAGCCGTGGGGGACCGCGCTGAGCTCGAACCGGCGTTCGGCGGTGAGGCTGAGCCCGTCCCACAGCTCTTCCACGAAGGTCGCGAGGTCGACCGGCTCGAGGCGCAGGAAGTCCGTCTGCTCGGACTGGGCGAGGAGCAGGAGATCGTCGACCAGGCGGGCCATCCGCGCGACTTCGGCTTGCACCAGGCGCTCGACCCGGCGCACCTCCTCGCCCGGCGGATCCGCCTGGGCCGCGAGCACCTCGAGCTGACCGCCGATCACCGTCAGCGGCGTGCGGAGCTCATGCGAGGCGTCGGCGACGAACGCTCGCTGACCCTTGAAGGCGTCGGCGAGGCGATCGAGCATGTGGTTGAAGGCGTCAGCGAGGACCCGCACCTCATCGCCGCGCGCGTCGGAGGTCGGCATCCGGGGCTCGAGGTCGCCGGCATCGACCCGTGCCGCGACCGTGGCCATCCGGCGCAGGGGGGCGGACACGCGCGCGCCCGCGAGGTAGGAGGCGAGCAGGGCGATGGCCAGGATGAGCCCGCCCGCGAGGACGAACGCGCCGGCGATGCCCCGCCCGGCGCGTGTGACGATGGTCAGCGGCTCTCCGGCGCCCACCACCACGCTGAGCCCGCCCACCGTGACGCGACGCTCGAGGATCCTCGTCGCGCCGACGTCCGCGACCCGGTGCGTCGAATAGCCGATCCGGGGAATCAGCAGCTCCCGTCCGAGCTCGTTCTCGCGCGCCTGCTCCGCCGCCGTCTCCCCGTCGTCGGGGTGGGTGGCGCCGAAGAGCTCGGGGTGATTACTCACCGTCCCGGCGCCGGGTATGAGCACGAAGAGGAGGGTCGAGGTGGCGCTGAACGGTTGCGCGTGCACATATCGCCCCGCCGCGAGCGCGACCTCATGGGGGTCGTCGCCGGCGAGCCCGACCAGCGACTGCCTGAGCTGGCCGGTATCGCCCGCGATGTCGTGGTCGATCTGCCCCCGCAGCTCGCCGCCGGTGTCGCGGTAGACGACGACGAACATCACCGCCGCGGATACGAGGAGCACGCCCGCGACCCAGGCGGTCAGCCGCCAGCGCAGGCTCCTCGTCGAGGGCAGGCTAGTCCGCATCCTCGAGGCGGTAGCCGACGGAGCGGACGGTGGCGATCGGCGCGCGCTGGTCGCCATGGCGCAGCTTACGTCGTAGATACCCGACGTAGACGTCGACGACGTTGGTCCCGGGATCGTGCTCATATCCCCATACGGCGCGGAGGATCTGCTCGCGCGAGAGGACTCGCCCGCGATTATTGAGCATGTACACGAGGAGCTCGAACTCGGTGCTCGAAAGGCGCACCTGCTCGCCGGCTTGCCGCACCTCCCGGGTGATCAGGTCGACCTCGAGGTCGCCGGCGCGTACCGCCGTCGCCGGTGTCTGCAGCGCGACACGCAGCTGCGCCCGCACGCGGGCGGCGAGCTCGCCGAGCGAGAACGGCTTGACCAGGTAGTCGACGGCCCCCGCGTCGAGTCCCGCGATCCGGTCCTCGACGCCGCCGCGCGCCGTGAGCACGATGACGGGGAGCGTCGGCTTGGCGGCCGAGAGGGCCGCCAGCACGTCGAGGCCGCCCCGCCCCGGAAGCAGCATGTCGAGCACGACGAGGTCGACGTCCTCGTTCAGCGCCCGATCGGTGCCGGAAATCCCGTCGAGGGCCGAGATGACCGTGAATCCGTGCGCGTGCAGACCACGCTCGAG
>DATCEM010000105.1:0-2954 GCA_036510175.1 Solirubrobacteraceae bacterium
CGAGATGGGTGAGCTGAGCCGGTTCGTCGTTCACGCCGGGGCGTACGTGCGCTGGACGTCGAGGATCAGGTCCACGACTGCCCGTTCCTCGCCCGCGCGCAGGAGCTCGATCGGGTCAGGATCGCCGTTGACGATCCCTTCGAAGAACTCCTTGCGGTCCTGGTAGGTCGGCAGCGTGGCCTTGGCCCAGCCGCGTGCGTCGTTGAGGAGAACGGCGAGCCGGGCGTAGGGCTCCCCGAACGCGTCGGCGATCTCGCGCTTCATCCGCTTGGCGAGCGCGGGCGAGGCGCCAGCGGTCGAGATCGCGATGGCGAGCGGGCCGTTACGGACGATCGCCGGCAGGATGAAGTTGCACAGCGGCGGAACGTCGACGACGTTGACGAGCATCGCTCGCTTCTCGGCGTCCTCGAACACGCGGATATTGATCTCGGAGATGTTCGTGGCGGCGATGGCGATCAGGCATCCCTCGAGGTCGGCGGCCTCGTACGCCCGCCGCTCCCAGCGGATCGAACCCTCGAGTGCGAGCTCGACGAGCTCCGGATGGGCCTCGGGCGCGACGAGCGTCACCGCGGCGTCACAGGCGAGCAGGCCCTCGACCTTCTCTAGCCCGACGTTTCCCCCACCTACAACGAGGCAGCGCCGGCCGGTGAGTCGCAGGCACGCGATGTAGAAGGGGGTCTCGAGCATGCCCTGCACGCAGGACTGGTCGCAGATCCCCTTGCGGAGCTGGCAGACGCATTGCTTACCGATGTAGGCCTGGGCAGGCATCTACCGATAAGGGTAGTGAAGGCAGGGTGGAGGGTCCACGCGCTACCGGGGGAGCGCGTCTCGCGCCAGTCGCGCGCCGAGCTTGAGCAGGGGCGCGGCGCCGTCGCGGAGTGCGGCGGCCCGAATCGACGGCCGTCCGTAGAGGATCGAAGCGGTCTGGCGCAGGGCGCGGCCGAGCGTCTCGTCGTAGGGGTGCCACCAGGGGTTGCGGATGGTCGAGGGCTCCCATACCCGGAGCTTGACGTTGACGCACTCGTAGAGGCCGAACTTGGAGTGCGTGCGCCCGAGGCCAGAGTCCTTGACCCCGCCCCACGAGCATTGGCAGGCGCCGTGACTGAACATGTGATCGTTGATCCACACCATCCCGGTTTCGAGCTCGCGGGCGATGCGCTCTCCCTTGGGCCGGTCGGCGGTCCACACCGACCCACCGAGCCCGAAGCGGGAGTCGTTGGCCAGCGCCACCGCCTCGTCCTCTGACTCGACGACGATGATCGGGAGCACCGGCCCGAAGATCTCCTCGCGCATGATCCGCATCTCGTGCGTGACTCCGGTGAGGACGGTCGGGGCATAGAAGGCGCCATACTCGAACTCGGGAACCTCGACCGGACCGCCGCAGCGCATCTGCGCCCCGGCCGCGACGGCGTCCTCGACGAGCTCTGAGACGAGGTCGAACTGCTCGCGCGAGACCATCGGCCCGATCTCGGTATCCCAGCCTGTCGGATCGCCGATGCGCAGGCCCCGCGCTCCCGCCACGACGCCGGCAATGAAGCGCTCGGAGACCTCGCGCAGGACGTACACCCGCTCCACGCCCGAGCACGTCTGGCCCGCGTTGGCGAATCCCGCCCACAGGGCGCCGGCGATCGCATGGTCGATGTTGGCGTCGGGGAGGACGATCATCGCGTCCTTACCTCCGAGCTCGAGCACGGAGCCCTTCATCTGGCGGGCGCACTCCTCGCCGACGCTGCGCCCGACCTCGACCGAGCCGGTGAAGAACACCTTGCTCACGCTCGACTCGGCGAGCGCTGCGCCCGTGCCCGGGCCATGGATGACGCGCACGAGGCCTTCGGGCAGGCCGGCGCGCTCGAAGGCACGCACGATGCGCTCGCCGATCAGCGGGGTGAGCGACGCGGGCTTGAGGACGACGCCGTTGCCGGCCATGAGCGCGAGCGCCATCTCGCTGAAGGGGATGCTCCACGGGTAGTTCCAGGGCGAGATGACCCCGATCACGCCAAGCGGCTCGTAGGTGAAGGCCGAGCTCTTGGTCTTCAGGAAGAGCTGTGACATGGGGATCTTCTCGTCCGCGAGGATCTCCCGCCCGGCATGCGCGATCCAGGTCAGGGCGTCGATCGTGGGCAGCAGCTCCATCGAGAACGCCTCGTTGCGCGGCTTGCCCTGCTCACGCGAGATCAGGTCGCGGATATCATCGGACTCGTCGATGAGAACCTGCGCGGTCCGCTCGAGGTAGCGGCCGCGCGCCGCCAGCGTGAGCTGGGCCCAGAACGGTTGCACCTTGGCGACGGCATCGACCACCGCCTGAACGTGCTCGGGCGCCGTGACGGGAACCGCGCCGACGAGCTGACCCGTGGCGGGGTTGAACGATTCGAGTTGGGCGGTGGTCGTCGACGCCTCCATCGCGCCCCGCAAGTCTATGGCGCTGGCCACGCGGCTAGGCCCTTAGGCCGCTCGGGAGCGCGTGATCGCGACCGCCCGACCCGACAGAGCGGCGGCGATGAGCTCGCCGAGGCCTTCGGTGAGCCACTCGTCGGCGAGGACGGGCTCGGGCTCGGCGCCCGCTTCGAGCTCGATCGCGCCGAAGCCGGCGAAGATCTCCTCGGCGCCGACGAGCGCGGTCGCGCAGATGACGATGCGACCACGGTCGAAGCGCAGCAGCCGCTCGAGCGCTAGCGAATCTCCTTCGATCCCGTGCTCGGCGGCCAGCGCCCGAATCGCCGGCCCATCGCTCGGCCGGGCCAGGCGCAGACGCACCCGCGGCCCTCGGGGCAGCGCGTAGGTGCGGGACAGGAGCGCCCCCGGGTCGAACGCCGAAATCACTTACTACAGGGTAGTAGGTTGGTGGCGCCCGGCGCCCGGCGCCCGGTGCCCGGTGCCGGGCGCGGCTACATCGGGGGGAAGGCCCGCAACATGCACGCCTCCGAGCGCAAGCGGACGATCATCACGGCGGGGCG
>DATCEM010000106.1:0-3786 GCA_036510175.1 Solirubrobacteraceae bacterium
CGACCAGGGAAGGATGCGCCAGAACCTCGCCCCCCTCGCCGCGGCGGGGGTGGCGCAGGCCGATGACCCGGACCGCCACCTCGGCGCGGCGTCCGAGCTCATCGACCGCGCCCTCGCGGCGCACCGGTCGTGAGGACCGTCGAGCTCCACCACGAGGCCGTCGGCGAGGAGCGATCTCCCCCACTCCTGCTCGGCGGCTCGCTCGGGACCACCCTGGCCATGTGGGAGCCACAGGTGCCGACGCTGGCCGCCCGCGCGCGGGCCATCCGCTTCGACCACCGCGGGCACGGCGCCTCGCCGGTCCCGAGCGGGCCCTACGCGATCGCCGATCTCGGCAACGACGTCATCGCCCTGCTCGATCGACTGGCGATCGCGCGCGCCTCGTACTGCGGCCTGTCGATCGGCGGCATGGTCGGCCTGTGGCTGGCCACTCACGCACCCGAGCGGATCGATCGGCTCGTGCTCATCTGCACCTCCGCCCACCCGGCGTCCGCCGCGGACTACGCCGAGCGAGCCGCATCGGTACGCGAGGCCGGAACTCCCGAGGCGATCGCCGACACCGTCGTCGCGCGCTGGTTCACGCCCGGCTTCGCGCGCGAGCACCCCGACGTCGTCGCACACCACCGGGCGATGATCGCCGCCACCCCGGCGGAGGGCTACGCCGGATGCTGCGAGGCGATCGCCGACCTCGATCTGCGGTCCGTGCTTGCGGATATCCGCGCGAGGACGCTGGTCATCGCCGGCGCCGAGGACTCCGCGCTCCCCCCCGCACACGGGCGCGCGATCGCCGACGCCATAACCGGCGCCCGGCTCGAGGTCCTCGACCATGCTGCCCATCTGGCGAGCGTCGAGCAAGCCGCCGCTGTGACAATGCTGATCGCCGACCATCTCGACTCCCGGGAGGCAGCATGAGCGACCCCATCCACGTTTCCGGCACGGCCGTGCGCCGCGAGGTGCTCGGCGACGCCCACGTCGACCGCGCCGTGGCCGCCACCACCGAGTTCACCGCGCCGTTTCAGGATTTCCTCACCCGCTACGCCTGGGGAGGCGTGTGGGCCCGCGACGGCCTCGACCGGCGGACGCGGAGCTGCGTGACCCTGGCCGCCCTGACCGCCCTGGGCCACGAGCACGAGCTCGCCCTGCACGTGCGGGGTGCGCTGCGCAACGGCCTGAGCGCCGAGGAGATCGCCGAGGTGCTCCTGCACACGGCCGTATACGCCGGCGTGCCCGCGGCCAACGCCGCCTTCGCCGTGGCACAGCGCGTGCTCGAGGAGGAGGGAGCGGTGTGAGCGAGCCGACGAATCGTCTGTGGATCACCACCCTGGCCGTCCTCACGCTCGCCCTCGCCGGGTGCGGCTCGCAGGGCGCGGCGCAGTCGGACCTGAATGCCTCCTCCCAGCTAGCCCATCCGCAGGTCATCGAGCCCACCGCGGGCGTCCAGTCGGGTACCTCGACGCACGCGGGGAACGTCTACGGCGACGTCCACGCCCACGCCGAGCCCCTCTCCGAGGTCAAGCGCGAGCTGAAGCTCCTCAACCTGTGCGGCGGCGCCACGAGCAGTGCCGACGCGAGCCCGATCGCCAGCTCGAGCGGGCCCGGCTTCGTCGCCGATCCCGGCACGAGCCAGACCGAGGGCGAGCTTCCCAACCTCACCGCGCAACTCGCGTCCCTCGGCCGGGCGCTCGGCGTGACCATCTACGGAATCAGCGGCTACCGGACGCCGGCCCAGAGCGTCGCCGTCGGGGGGTACGCCACCGACCCGCACACCCTGGGCGAAGCGGAGGACATCGGCGTCAACAGCCTGCTGCGCTCGAGCGCGGCGCGGATCAGCGAGGCCGAGCTCGCGCAGTTCGGGCTCTACCGGCCCTTCGATCCCTCGGACAATCCCAACAACACCGAGGTCAACCACATCCAGCTCATCCCGGCCGGCGGCCCGGTGTCGCTCGCCGAGGTGAACGCCACCTGGGATCCCGACCCCCGGTGCCGTTGACAGGGGGACCGATACTCCGGGTCATCCCGTAGGTGCCTCCGGGCGATCACGACTGGCGCGGGCGCAGCTCAGCGCAGAGAATGCCCTCCATGAACAACGGCCCACCGAGCCCGCTTTCTCGGAGCGACGAAGGGAAGTGGCTCGGCGGCGTGTGCGCCGGGTTGGCGCACGGTAGGGGGATCGCCGTGGGCCTTATTCGTGCGGCGTTCGTGGTGGGGGCGTTGATCGGGGGGCTGGGGATCCTCGCCTACCTTGCCTGCTGGCTCATCATCCCGCATGAGGACGAGCAGCCGGGAGACCCCGCTTCGCGCTGGATCGTCGTGCTGGCGCAGGCGTCCGCCGCGTGTGTGGGGGTCGCCGTGCTCGGTGTTCTCGGCGCCACGGCGACGCTGTTCGGCTTCGGGTGGATCGTCGCCGCGCTCGCGGCCGCGGTGCTCATCGGAGTGCTCCTGTCCTGGCCCCGGCTCGGGCCAGGCTGGGCCCTGCTGCCGATCGCGGCGCTGATCCTCCCCTCGGTCGCCGTCGCCTCGAGCGGGATGCGGCTCTCGCCCAATGGCGCCGAGGTGGTTCTCGCCCCCGCGGCATTCAACGCCGGTGGGGCAGTGACCTACCGCGCCGGGTTGGGCACGATGCTCATCGATCTGCGGCGCACCGCCCTCCCGCCGGCCGGCGTGGTTCACCTGCGGGTCCAGGGCGGCGTGCGGCGCACGATCGTGGCGCTCCCGGCTGAGCGCTGCGTCCACGTCGCTCTCCAGTACCACGTGAGGCCCTTTGTGGCTCAGCTGGCGGCGGAGCTGACGGGACATGCCCAGCCGTATTCGGGGGTGGTGGCGTTCGGGAACGTGCAGCGGAGCCTGAAGGGTGGGCCGCTCGTTCCCTACGGCGGCGCGGGTCCGGTGCTCGACATCGACTTCACCTCCGCCGGGGGCAGCCTGTTCGTGCGCGACTATCCCGACTCCGTCGATCCCGATGTCCATCCCGACTGGCCGGGTTATCGGGTGTTCCCCGAGCAGCGCCCGGACACCAGGGGGACGCCCAAGCGTGCGGCGCGGAGGCTCGTTCGCGCCTGGCGCGTGCGCCGCCGAGCGGAGGTCCGCTCCCAGCACCTGATCGACTCGCTGATGCCGGGCCCGTGCGCGAGCCGGGGAGCACAAGGATGAGCGCCGTGGGGCTCGGAGCCGGTGCTCGATCCCGGCTCTCTGACCGCGGGTGGCTGCTCACGGGCGCTGCGGGAATCGTCCAGCTCGGGGGGCTCGCCCTCGTGCTCGCGGGCGCCTCCCTCGCGGTGCTGGCCGCGGTGGTGGCCGGCGCGGGAGTCCTTCTCGGCGGATACGTGCTGGCCCCGCGGGCGATCGCCGCCGTGCGCCAGAACCGTGGCCTGATCCTCTTCGCGGCGCTGCTCGTCGTCGGGGCGTGGTACGTGATGGGCAGGCTCATGGAGTTCGACCAGGCGCGCCTGGGGCCGACGGGGCCGCTGCTGCCCTTTGTCTATGGCCCGCGCTTCATCGGCACCCTGCGCTTCGGCGGCGCGCCGCTCCTGCCCATCGCCGCGATCCTCCTGGCTACCGCCGCGGGCCTCGTCCTGAATGCTGACGCGGTGCGCATCTGGCTCGGGTTCTCCCCGCATCAGCGGGCGCCGTGGAGCGAGATGACCGAAACGCAGGAGCGCTCGGGGGGGATCGCCTGGCGCGCGACGCTCGGCGTGCTCCTGGTCGGTCTGGCGGCGTTCCTGGCCATCGGCCTCGCCGGCCGGCAGGACGCCGGCCATCCCGAGCTCGAGGCGATCGTGCTCGTGC
>DATCEM010000107.1:0-4939 GCA_036510175.1 Solirubrobacteraceae bacterium
CGATGCCGCCCCCGACGCCGCTGACCGCGAGCACGGCGCCGACGCCGAGGGCCAGAGCTCCGGGCCCCGCGAGCATCCCGAGCGAGGCGACATGCGTCTCGACTGCCACGAGGGTGGCTCCGATGAGGAGGAGCGCGATACCGAGAGCGGTCACTGTCCCTGCAATCGTACGCTTGTGACTTCGTGGGGTCGAACCGCTACGCGCCCGTAGCTGTGCTCAGCGTTACCCCCCGAGTGTCTGGTTTACACGCGTCAGGGCTCGCATCCTGCGCCCCGTTGCTCGACCGTCTCTCACGTGGCGACAACTCTGACCCCGCGCGAGAGCGTCGAAGCCGAGCTCGGCAGGACTCCGCGGCTGCGCGGAGCGGCCATCGCCTCGGTCGGCGTTAGCATGCCCGAGGACGTCGTCTCGAACACCGAGATCGCCGACCGGCTGGGCGTCGACGTCGAGTGGATCGAGCGCCGGACGGGTATCCACGCGCGGCGCAAGGCCCGAGCCGACGAGCGACTGGACGCCCACGCCACCCGCGCCGCGTGTGACGCGCTCGAGCGCGCCGGCGTCTCCCCCACGGAGGTCGACCTCGTGCTCGTGGCGACGTCGACGGCGGACGAGGTGCTCCCCAACGCGGCGCCGCTCGTGGCCCATGCGCTCGGGGCGAGGAACGCGGGCGCCTTCGACATCGGCGCCGCGTGCACCGGCTTCCTCTCGGCGATCGCCGTGGGGTGCGCGCAGATCGAGGCCGGTCGTGCCGCCTGCGTGGTTGTCGTCGGAGCAGACTTCATGTCGCGGGTCGTCGATCCCGACGACCGGATGACGGCCGCCGTGTTCGGCGACGGCGCGGGAGCGGTGGTGCTCACGGCGATCGACGAGTCGAGCCGGATCGGCCCGATCGTCCTCGGCTGCAACGGCGCCGGAGCAGAGCTCATCTTCGTGCAGCGCACCGAGGGCGTGGTCCACATGGCCGGCCATGAGACGTTCCGCGAGGCCGTGACCTGGCTCGCGGAGAGCACGGTGAAGGCGGCCGAGGCGGCCGGCGTGGAGCTCGATGAGATCGATCGCTTCGTCTACCACCAGGCCAACGCGAGGATCCTGCGCGCGGTGGGCGAGAAGCTCGACCTGCCGGCCGATCGCGTCGTCGACTGCATCGGCCAGTACGGCAATACCTCGGCGGCCACGCTTCCCATCGCGCTCGCCCACAGCGAAGCCGAGGGAGGGCTGCTCCCCGGCGATCGCGTGCTCATCGCCGCCTTCGGCGCCGGATTCACCTGGGGCGCCACCGTGGTGGAATGGGGGGCGTCGTGAACCGGCGCGTCGTCATCACCGGTGTTGGCGCCGTGACGCCGCTCGGCGTCGGCGCCCGCACCCTGCACGACGGGTGGATGGCCAGGCGCTCGGGGATCGAGGACGGCACCGGTGCCTGCCGCGACTTCGATCCCACCGAGGTCATGTCCACTAAGGAGGTGCGCCGCAGCGACCGCTTCGCGCAGCTCGCGATCGCCGCCTGCGCCGAGGCCATCGCCGACGCCGGCTGGGATTCGACCGAGCCGCCATACGAGTCCGACATGATCGGGTGCATCATCGGCAGCGGGATCGGCGGCATGGGCAGTTTCGAGAATTCGTGCGACGTGCTCCGCGACCGCGGCCCGGAGCGGGTGTCACCGCTCTCCATCCCGCTGATCATGGGCAACGCGGCATCGGGTCTGCTGGCCATGCGCCACGGCCTGCGCGGCCCCGTGTTCGGGGTGATGTCGGCGTGCGCGTCGGGCACGCACGCGCTCGGCACCGCGCTCCGGATGATCCAGGCCGGCGACGCCGACGCGGTGATCGCCGGCGGCTCGGAGGCCACCCTGACCCCGCTCGCCCGGGCCGCCTTCGCGGCCATGGACGCGACGTCGGCCGCGGGCGTGTCGAGGCCCTTCGACGCGCGTCGCGACGGCTTCGTCATGGGCGAGGCGGCGGGCGTGCTCGTGCTCGAATCGGCCGAGCTCGCCGCTGCCCGCGGGGCGCGCGTGCTCGGCGAAGTGCTCGGCTACGCGGCGACCGCCGACGCCCACCACCTGACCGCGCCCGATCCGACCGGGACGAGCGCGGCGCGAGCGATCACCCGGGCGATCGCCGACGCCGGCGTCGAGCCCGACGAGATCGACTACGTCAACGCACACGGGACCTCGACGCCACTCAACGACCGCTCGGAGACCGGGGCACTCAAGCTCGCCCTCGGCGACTACGCCATGCACGTGCCCGTGTCCTCGACGAAGTCGGCGATCGGCCACTCCCTCGGTGCCGCGGGCGCCGTCGAGGCGATCGCGACCATCCTCGCCCTCGCCGATCGCATGGCGCCGCCGACCCTGGGCTACGAGGAGCAGGAGGAGGGCCTCGACCTCGACTACGTCGCCGACGGACCCCGGCCGCTGCGCGTGCGCCAGAACGGGAGCGGACCGAAGCCCTCGGTGGCGATCTCGAACTCCTTCGGGTTCGGCGGCCACAACGCCGTGCTCTGCCTCGGCGGCGCCCCGGCGCTGTCGCACTGAGCTCGCGGTAGAGCCTGGTTAGGCTTCTCCGCGTGCGCCCGCGCGGCAATAACCGTGTCCTCGCGCTGCTCGTCCTCGCCGCCGCGATCGCGCTGTCCTCGTGTGGATCGTCCGCGAGTCGGCCCTCCGGGGCGGCGACCCAGACGCGGCCATCCCTCACCACTCACCCACCGTCGCAGATCGCCCCGGCGCGACCGGCGGGGCAGCCGGTCGGCGCCACCCAGCGAGCGCCCGCGGCGGGAACCACCCTCGTGGTCGCCGTGACCAAGGTCATCGACCCGCTCGTCGGCTCGGGCGCGAAGGTCCCGGCCGGCATGAAGGCCGTCGGCGTCCTCATCAAGGTGCACGACGCCGGTCCCGGCGGCTATGACAGCTCGGCCACCAGCGACTTCGCCCTGCTCGTTGGAACGACTCACTCACCGCCCGTGTATGTGCCGTCCGGGGTGTGTCAGACCTACGTCCAGGACTTCATGAACGAGCTCGGGGTCGGCCAGTCGCGGACCGGCTGCATCGCCTACCTGGTCCCCCGGGGGAAGTTCCCGAGCACCGTCCGCCTTGCGCCCGACGGCGGAACCGCGCACCACAGCGTGTCCTGGGTCGTACGCTGAGGAGCTAGGAAGCTAGGACGCGGCGCGGTCGTATGCCGCGGCGAGCAGCGCGTCGAAGGAGCAGAGCTTCACGCGCGGCCGACCGTGCGGCTCGCCGGCGGCGCGCTCCGCGCGGTCGATGGCCTGCCAGCCCGCGTAGGTCACGTGATCGGGGCGCCGCTCGGTGAGCAGGGCTTCGACCGCCTCGGGCGCGGGGTCCGCGGGGTCGAGGAGCACCCCCCGGTCGAGATCGGCGAGCAGGCTGTCGACGGTCTCGTGGGCGTCCTTCTTGTTGGTCCCGATGACCCCGCTCGGGCCGCGCTTGATCCACCCGACGGTGTACTCCCCGCGCATGGGAGCTCCCGTCTGCGGGTCGATCACCCGCCCCGCCTCGTGGGGGATCGTCGCCCGCCGCTCGTCGAAGGGGACGCCGGGAAGGGCGATCCCGCGGTAGCCGATCGAGCGCAGGACCATTCCCGCCTCGAGCGTCTCGCGGCGCTCGGTGGCGACGGCGCGCAGGACTCCGTCCTTGTCATAGCCGATCTCATTGTGTACGAGCTCTACTGCCTCGACGCGGTCGCCGCCGTGGATGGCCACGGGGGAGACGAGGAAGCGCAGGATGATTCGCCGGCGCTTGCCCGCGGGCTCGCGCTCGGAGTAGCCGGTGAGGATCTCGACGTTCCTGCGCGCGGTGAGGTCGCCCTCGCTCTCGATCGATCGCACGCTGTGCTCGTCGAGGGCGACGTCGCCGGGGTCGACGATGACGTCGGCGTCGAGCATCTCGCCGAGCTCGAGGAGCTCGGGATTGGTGAACGCGGCCTGGGCCGGCCCGCGGCGCCCGAGGACGACGATCTCCTCGATCGCGTGGCTGTTGAGGAGCTCGAGCGCGTGGTCGGCGACGTCGGTGCCCGCGAGCTCCGCGGGGGTGATGGCGAGCATGCGGGCCACGTCCATCGCCACGTTGCCGTTGCCGACGACGACCACCCGCTGAGAACTGAGATCGAACTCGTGGTCGCGGTAGTCGGGATGGCCGTTGTACCAGGCGACGAACTCGGTCGCCGCGACGCTGCCGGGGAGATCCTCGCCCGGTATCCCCAACCGCTTGTCGGTCTCGGCCCCGACGGCGTAGATCACCGCGTGGTAGCGCGAGACGAGATCCTCGTGCGAGATATCGCGTCCCATCGCGACATTGCCGAAGAAGCGAAAACCCGGGCGGGCGGCCGTCTTCTCGAACACGCGCGAGACGGCCTTGATGTTCGGGTGATCGGGCGCCACGCCGCCACGGACGAGCCCCCACGGCGTCGGCAGCCGGTCGAACATGTCGACCTCGACCACGAGGTCGGGGCGGCCCTTGGCGCTCAGCAGATGGCCGGCGGCATAGAACCCGGAAGGGCCCGAGCCGACGATGGCCACGCGCAGGGGGCTGGTTTCGGTCCCGGGGGCGGTCATCGTGGACTTTGAGGTTAGCGGGACGCTTCGCGTCCCCCGCTCGCTGCTCAGCCGTGCTCCATCCGCTTCTTCAGCTCGCCCGCGCGGGCGCCGACGAGCATCTCGCGGATCACGCCCTCGATCGGCCCGCGGACGATCATCCCGAGCATGCGGCCGAGGTCGACCTCGATCGCGTAGGTGGCGCGGGTGCGGTCCTCGCCGAGGTCCTCGAGCTCCCAAGAGCCGTCGACCGACTTGAGCTCGCCCTTCTCCTGACGCCAGCTCAGGCGCGTCGGACCGTCATAGCTGAAGCGGACCTCGGACTTGACCTTTCGCACCTTGATGTCCGACTCCGTCTCGCACAGGGTCGCCCGCCGCTGCTTGTCGCGCTC
>DATCEM010000108.1:0-4751 GCA_036510175.1 Solirubrobacteraceae bacterium
TCCGCCTATGTCTGCCACCACCGCATTGCTCGCCGACCCCGAGCTCCAGAACACCGAATGGAATCTCTCAGCGCTCGTCGACGGCGAAGGCCAGGTGGGGGTCGGGCGCCAGCTCGACCGCGCGAGCGAGCTCGCCGGCGAGTTTGCCACGACCTACGCCGGCCGCCTGGGCGAGGTCGATTCCTCGGAGCTCGCCGCCGCGATGCGCCAGCTCGAGGAGATCCACGAGCTCGCCGGACGCGCCGCCTCCTACGCCGCGCTGCGCTTCTCCACCGAGACCGCCGACCCCGCCCGCGGCGCGCTCTTCCAGCACGTGCAGGAGCGCGGAACGGAGATCGACACCAAGCTGCTGTTCTTCGAGCTCGAGTGGGCAGCTGTGGACGACGAGCGCGCCGACGAGCTGCTGAAGGCGGACGAGCTCTCCTTCTGCGCCCACTATCTGCGCAGCGCACGCCGCTACCGCCCGCATCTGCTCTCAGAGCCCGAGGAGAAGATCCTCGCCGAGAAGGCGATCTCGAGCCAGGCCGCGTGGGGGCGCCTGTTCGGCGAGCTTACGGCGGCGCTCAACGTCCCTCTGGACGGCGAGGAGGTCAAGCTCGAGGTCGCGCTCAGCCGGCTGCAGTCGCCCGAGCGCGAGGTGCGTCGCGCCGCGGCGCAGGCCGTCTCGGCGGCACTCGAGCCGGGCATCCGCACCCGGGCGTTCATCTATAACACCCTCGTTCACGACAAGGCCGTCGAGGATCGCCTGCGCCACTACCCGAGCTGGCTCGCGAGCCGCAACCTGTCCAATGAGGCGTCCGACGAATCGGTGATGGCGCTGATCGAGGCGGTGCGCCGCCGCTACGACATCCCTCAGCGCTGGTACGCGCTCAAGGCGCGGCTCCTCGGCCTGCCCAAGCTCGCCGACTACGACCGATCGGCGCCCGTGATCGCCGAGGACGTCACCTTCGGCTTCGGCGAGGCCCGTGACCTCGTCCTCGACACCTACTCCTCGTTCTCGCCCGTCGCCGGCGAGGTCACGCGCCGGTTCTTCGACGAGCGCTGGATCGACGCGCCGATCCGTCCGAGCAAGCGCGGGGGTGCGTTCTGCGCCTACACCGTCCCGGGCGTCCACCCGTACGTGATGCTCAACTTCACCGCGCGACGCCGTGACGTGCTGACCATGGCGCACGAACTGGGCCACGGGCTTCACGCCGCGCTCGCCCAGCCGCAGCGGGTCTTCCACCAGTCGACGCCGCTGACCCTGGCCGAGACAGCCTCGGTGTTCGGGGAGGCCCTCGTCTTCGGGCGGCTGCTCGACGGCGCCTCTACGCCCCAGGCCCGCCTCAGCCTGCTCGCCGAGAGTCTCGAGGGGGCGATTGCCACCGTGTTCCGGCAGATGGCGATGAATCGCTTCGAGCACCTCGTGCACACCCGCCGCCGGTCCGACGGCGAGCTCTCGGTGGACCGCATCAACGAGCTGTGGACCGAGACCCAGACCGAGCTCCTCGGCGATGCCGTCGAGGTGACCGACGGCTACCGCATGTGGTGGTCCTACGTGCCCCACTTCATCAACTCGCCCGGGTACGTCTACGCCTATGCCTACGGGCAGCTCCTGGCGCTGTCGGTATATCGCCGCTACGTCGAGGAGGGCGAGTCGTTCGTTCCCCGATACCTCGAGCTCCTCTCCGCCGGCGGGTCGCGCAGCCCGGAGGACCTCGGTGCCATCGTCGGCATCGACCTCGCCGATCCTGGGTTCTGGGATTCCGGCCTCGCCCTCGTCGAAGAGCAGCTCACCGCGGCCGAGGCCGCAGCGGCGGAGGTCCTCGGCGACAAGGGGGCGTGACGGCGGCCTACGTCCCGCCCGCCCGGCACCTCCTGCGCGCCAGGGACCTGGCCGACGCCCGCTATTTCGAGCCCCTGGGTGTCGAGGACCTGGCTCGCGCCGCGCGGCTCTCGCGCGCCCACTTCAGCCGTGAGTTCCGCCGCGCCTTCGGCGAGTCGCCGCATTCCTACCTGCTGACCCGGCGTCTCGAGCGCGCGGCTGCGCTCCTGCGCACCACCGACCGCTCGGTCGCCGACATCTGCTTCTCGGTGGGGCTCCAGAGCGTGGGCTCGTTCACCACGAGCTTCACCAACACCTACGGCATGTCCCCCACCGCCTACCGGGCGACGTTCCCACCGGCGGCCCAATACGCCCGCGTGCCGGCGTGCGTGTTACGCGTTTATGGGCGCCCGCAACGCAGCACGTTTCGAGAAGACAGCGGCTCATCGCCGCAGTAGCTTGGCCGAACGATCAGTTCCCGCTAACAGGAGGCAAGGCCAGATGTTCCAGATCTCAACGGCGCAGCTGTGGGTGCACGACCAGGATGAGGCACTCGCGTTCTATACCCAGAAGCTCGGCATGGAGGTGCGCATCGACGCGACCATGGCCGAGATGGGCAACTTCCGCTGGCTCACCGTCGGGCCCGTCGGTCAGCCCGACATCTCGATCGTCCTCATGGCGATCCCCGGGCCGCCGGTGATGGACGCCGAAACGGCCGAGCAGGTGCGCACCCTGATGGCGAAGGGATTCGCGGGCACCGTCTTCCTCACCACCGATGATTGCCGAGCCGCCTACGAGGAGCTCAAGGGCCGGGGTCTCGAGTTCACCGAAGAGCCGGAAGACCGCCCGTACGGAATCGACTGCGGGTTTCGCGACCCGTCAGGTAACAGCGTGCGCTTGACCCAGGTTCGCGAACTGTCGAGCGTCTGATTCAAGCTGGCCGCCCCGGCCGTTTTCGGCCGGGGCCGGTCCAGCCATAGAGCGTTCGTTTAGGGCCTATAGCAATTTCGCTCGACTCCTAAAGCCTGACTCCTCCGTGCCGATAGAAACGCCGTCGGCCTCGGCTCGCGATCAGGGGCAACTGGGTGGGCGGCGCGCAAGCGCGCTTGGACCCACCCGCAGGTGCGCACGGCGCGACGGGCACGACCCACCACCCCATGGGAGGATCCCGATGATTCATATGCGCCTCAAGGCCGCCCTGTGCACGACGGTGCTCGCGGCCTCGCTCGCCACCCCGACGCTCCAGGGCGCCGCCGCCAGCAGCACCGTCCCCGCGTTGCCCGACGTCAACGCCGCGCTGCTCGCGGCCGGGATCAGCACGACCAACGTGAACTCGATCCTCTCCGAGCTCTCGAGCCTTCAGGGTCTCGCCCCCGGCGGGTCACTGGGACTGCTCGGCCTCGGCTCGCTCGATGACGCGCTGACGACACTCAACGGAGGGCTGCTCGGCTCGCTGCTCACGCCCGTCCTCGACCTGCTGGCCGCGCTCAACCCCGCCGCTCCCTCGAGCCTCACTCAGACGCTTGCCGACCTCAAGGAGATCGGCTCCGCCGCTGGCGCATCGACTACGGTCATCGACGCGGTGAGCGAGCTGACGGCGACGCTCACCACCGCCGGACTCGGACAGCTCCTCACCCAGCTCAGCGGATTGACGAGCGGCGAGAACACCTCCGCCCTGACCGCACTCGCCGGCCTCCAGAGCCTGCCCCTCGGCGGCAACGTATCCGCCGGGTCACTCGCGCCGGTCGCCACCGTCCTCTCGACGCTTGCCGGGGAGACCGGCGCGGCGACCGCGGCTCCGGCGCTCGACAGCGCCGCGAGCACCCTGAACGCAAGCGGGGCGATCACCCCGGCCCAGCTCCTCTCGGTGATCGGAGAGGTCCAGAGCGCCGCGGCCAGCCTCCCGGCTCCGCTCGGCGGCGTCGCCAGCGCGCTCGCCGCCCAGCTCTCCGCTGCGAGCTCGCTCTTCGGCGAGCTTGCGAGTGTCGGCAGCATCCTCCCGAGCGGATCGATCACCGGTGCCCTCACCGGCCTCGGCGGCCTGCCCGGACTGTCCCCCGGTGCCTCGGTGCCGGGCACGACGCTCGGGTCGCTCGGCACCGTCCTCACCACCCTTGCCGGTGAACCCGGCGTGCCGACGACGGCCGCCACGACGCTCGACGGCGCCGCCGCCAGCTTGAATGGGACGGGCGCCCTCGATCCCAGTCAGCTGCTCTCGCTGATCGGCAGCCTGCAGGGGGTCAGCGGCCTGCCTGCGCCCCTGGGCACGCTCCTCTCCGACGTCACGGGTGCGCTCGGCGCGTCGGGCTCGATCTTCGGCGGTGTCCCGGGCCTGAGCTCGGGCCAGGTGACCGGGGCTCTGGCAGCGCTCGGAGACCTGCCCGGCCTGGCCGCCGGCTCCTCCGTTCCCAGCGGGCTCCTCGCCCCGGTCGGGGGGATTGTCAGCGAGATCGCCGCTCAGCCGGGGGTTCCCACGGCGGCGGCCGCCGCCCTGGACACGGTCGCGGGCACCCTGACGAGCGCCGGCGCGCTCGACCCAGCTTCCCTGCAGGGCCTGATCAGCACCCTTCAGAGCGTCAGCAGCTCCCTCCCCTCGCCCCTGAACACCGTCGTCGGCCAGCTCATCCAGCTCCTCTCAGGATCGGGCTCGCTCACGACGACGGGTGGCGGCGGCGGCACCGGCGGCGGTGGCACCGGCGGCGGAGGTACCGGTGGCGGCGGCACGGGTGACGGTGGCACCGGCGGCGGCGGGACCACGGGCGCGGGCGGCGGCACGGGCACGGGCGGCGGCACCGGCTTCGGCGGCACGGGCACGGGCACGGGCACAGGTGGCAGCGGCACGGGCGGCGCAGGCGGCGCGGGCGGGGGCTCGACCGCGGGCCACGCGGGTCACGCCAGCATCTCTCGCGTCCAGCGCCAGGGCGATGTCATCGTCGTCACGCTCCGT